>DAOLDO010000056.1:0-14719 GCA_035327325.1 Chloroflexaceae bacterium
AGCTCTCCCTTGTCGAGCTGGCCCGCCGCAGCGGCGAGACGACGGCTCGGGGAAAGCACGGCGGCTACAACCCGCACGCCAGGCGTAGTTTGCCCCAGAGCCGCCTCGCCGGCTACGCCGCCGTGCTGGGTGAGCGCGGCCTGGCCGCGGCGGCCAGCCCCGAGATCTACTGGGACAAGATCGTCAGCATCGAGCCGATCGGCGAGCACCAGGTCTACGATCTGTGCGTGCCCGACGGCGCCAGCTTTGTCGCCCAGGATATCTGCGTCCACAATACCTCGCTCGCCCTCTCCCTCGCCTACAACGTCGCCTTCCTCGCCCGGGCCACGGTCGGCGTGTTCAGCCTCGAGATGAGCCGCGACCAGCTGGTGCAGCGCATCCTGGCCATGCACACCGGCATTGATATGCAGCGCCTGCGCACGGGCAACCTGCGCGCCGACGAGCTGAACCTGGCCTTCGAGGGCATGGGCGTGCTCTCCGAGCTGCCGATCTACATCGAGGACACCCCCGGCCTCACGATCACCGAGGTGCGCTCCAAGGCCCGCCGCCTCGCCGCCGAGGCCGGCTGCGACCTGCTGCTGATCGACTACCTCCAGCTCATGTCGGGCCGCCGCTCCGACAACCGCGTCCAGGAGGTCAGCGAGATCAGCAGGGGCCTCAAGGCCCTCGCCCGCGAGCTCAACGTGCCCGTGATCGCCCTCTCGCAGCTCTCCCGCGCCGTCGAGGGCCGCCAGAGCCACGTTCCCATGCTGAGCGACCTGAGGGAGTCGGGCTGCCTGGCCGGCGAGAGCCTGGTCTATCTCCCCGACGAGGGCGCCTACAGGCGCATCGACGAGCTCGTCGGCAAGACCGGCTTCAACGTGCTGGCGCTGAACGCCGAGACATGGCGGCTGGAGCCACGCCCGGTGACGAACGCCTTTAGCACCGGCGTGAAGCCTGTGTACCGGCTCACCACGCGCCTGGGCCGCTCGATCCGCGCGACGGGCAACCACAAGTTCCTGACCGTCGAGGGCTGGCGGCGTCTCGACGATCTGGCGCCCGGCCAGCGCCTCGCTATGCCCCGGCGCCTTCCCGGCCCCGCCGAGGCGACGATGAGCGACGACGAGCTGGCGCTCCTCGGCCTGCTGATCGGCGACGGCTGTACCCTCGCCCGCCAGCCCATCCACTTCACCACCGCCGACGCCGATATGGCGGAGCTGGCAGCCTCGCTCGCCACCCGCGTCTTCGGCGATGCCGTGACCCCGCGGATTAGCCCGGAGCGCACGTGGATCCAGGTCTATCTCGCGGCGAGCGCCAGGCTCACCCATGGCGTGCGCAACCCGGTGGCTGCCTGGCTCGACGCGATGGGTGTGTTCAACCTCCGCTCGCACGAGAAGCGTGTGCCCGAGCGCGTCTTCGCCCAGTCGGATGCCCAGATCGCCCACTTCCTCAGGCACCTGTGGGCGACCGATGGGTGCGTTCATCTGAGCGCCGGGGGCCGGCACGCCCCGACGATCTACTACGCGAGCAGCAGCGAGCGGCTCGCGCGCGACGTGCAGTCGCTCCTGCTGAGGCTCGGCATCAACGCAATGCTGCGCCGTACGGCGCAGACGGGAAAGGGCCGCGACCAGTGGCACGTGGAGGTCAGTGGAAGCAGCGATCAGCGAGTATTTCTGGAACAAGTGGGTGGGGTTGGTGAGCGAAAGTCTAGCCAGTGCGTAGCTGTCAACTCTGCGCTCGAAACGATTAAGTCCAAGACGGGGCGAGATGTTATTCCGCGAGAGTTCTGGCGGCTGCACATCAAACCTTTTGTGAAGGCTAAGGGCTGGACTACGATGGGGACTCTATCAGCGTTAGGCTACGCGAAGGGTTCTCTCGCTATCACTAATCAGAACATGAGTCGAGAGCGGGCAGCTCGAATAGCACAAGTCATTGGATCTCACGAATTAGCGCAACTAGCTACAAGCGACGTCTACTGGGACGAGGTGGTGAGCATCGAGCCGGACGGGGAGGAGCCGGTGTACGACCTTACAGTGGATGAGCATCACTGCTTCGTTGCCAACGAAATAGTTGCCAGTAATTCAATTGAGCAGGATGCCGACATCGTCATGTTCATCTATCGGGAGGAGCTCTACGACAAGGAGACCGACAAGAAGGGCATCGCGGAGATCCACCTCGCGAAGCACAGGAACGGGCCGGTCGGCGTCGTCCCCCTGCGCTTCGAGGCCCGCACCACCCGCTTCCAGAACCTCGAGCGCTACAGGGCCCCCGAGGGGTACTAACTGCCTGTAAGCTGCGCTTGCTGCGTCTGGCTGTGAGGACGAAACGGTGCACAGGGAGGGCAGGCCCTCCCTGTGACACTCCCCCGCCACACGATCGTCGGCGACCCCGCGCACTTCCGCGTCGGCGTCAAGCGCCGCCGCACACGGCGCAGGCGGGGCGAGGGCGTCGTCAATCCCCCTGCTTGCCTGCGACCGTGATCTTGTAGGTGAGGTCGTAGACGCCGGCCTTCTGCTGGCCGCCCTCGGCCACCTCGGCCACCATGCGCAGGGTGTAGAGGCGCGGGACGGGCTGCGCGATGGCGACGTTCCAGCCGCGCAGCCTGTGGTCCGAGCCGGTGATGTTGATGTCGAAGGTGCCGAAGGCCGGCAGGTCGATCTCCTGGCCGTCGAGGTAGGCGCGCCAGCTCAGGCGCTCCCAGTCGGCGTCGAGCTGGTCGGGCGGGTTGCTCCAGCCGAGGCCGAGCCACAGGTTCCGCGAGGTCAGAATGCTGCACGTGAAGGTGTAGACGCCCGGCTCCCCGGTGTTCTGGGCGTTGCACGGGTCGGTCATCGCCGGCATAGCCGGGTTAGGATTGGCGATCGTCGTGAGCACCACGTCGCCGACCGTGTCGCCGGGGGCGATCAGGCCGGCTGCCCCTACGGTCGGCTGGGCCGCGGGCGCCGCAGTTGGTGCGGCCTCTGCCGGGGCGGTGGGGTCCTGCGGGCTGACGTTGGCCGATGCGGCGCCGCAGCCGGCGACGAGGGCTGCGAGGGCCCAGATGAGCGCGAGACGAGCGGCGAGAGCCTTCATGGGATTTCCTCTCCTGGTATGCTGACACGCGAGTACGCGGCCAGTACATCACAGCTCGCCCGTCGCTTGGGGGCGCTTTGCGCTACAATAACGGTGACAGTTTTTGCCCGCGGGGCCTCGATGGACGATCTGAGCTCCTTTGGCGCGTGGCTGCGCCGCCGTCGCCGCGCCCGCGATCTCACCCAGGCCGGCCTGGCCTCGCTGGTGGGCTGTGCGCCCGGCACGGTCCGCAAGCTGGAGGACGACGAGCGCCGCCCTTCGCCTGAGCTGGTCGCGCGGCTGGCCGACGCCCTCGCCCTCGCCCCCGAGCACCGCCCTGTCTTCCTCAAGGTCGCCCGCGGCCTGCTTCCGGCGAGCCGGCTCCTCGACCTCGCGCCGCAGGCCCCGCCCGCATCCCCGCCGCTCCTCGTGCTGCCCCCGCCCCCGCACCCCCTCTTGCCGCTGATCGGGCGCGAGCAGGAGCTGGGGCGGGTGAGCCGGCTGCTCGTGTCCTCCTCCTCGCGGCTGATTACGCTTACGGGGGCGGGCGGGGTCGGCAAGACCCGCCTGGCCCTCGCGTGCGCCTGGCGCACGGCCCCCGCTTTCGCCGGCCGGGTCGCCTGGGTGGACCTTGTGAGCGTGCGCGATCCGGCCCTGCTCGTAGACACGCTCGCGCAGGCTCTCTGCCCGGCGCCGTCGCCGGCGCGGCCGGCCCTTGTGGAGCTGGCCCGCGCCCTGGGCGACGCCCCCTGCCTGCTCGTGCTCGACAACTTCGAGCACCTGGCCCACGCTGCCCCGGCCCTCGCCGACCTGCTCGCAAGCTGCCCCCGGCTGACGCTCCTGGTCACCAGCCGGGCCGCGCTGCGGGTGCGGGGCGAGCGTATCGTGCGCCTCGAGCCCCTGGCCCTCCCCCAGAGCCTCGTCGAGGAGGAGCAGCTCGACGCGCTGGCGGCCGTGCCCGCCGTGGCCCTCTTCCTCGAACGCGCCCGGGCCCTCGACGAGCAATTTGTGCTCGACGCGGGCAACGGGGCCACTGTGGCCGCGGTCTGCCGGAGCCTCGACGGGCTGCCGTTGGCCCTCGAGCTCGCGGCGGCCCGTCTGGGGCTGTTCTCGGCCCGCCAGCTGCTCATGCTTCTGGAGCGTCCGCTCGCCGCCCTCGACCGGGGGCCGCGCGACCTGCCGGAGCGGCAGCGCAGCCTGCGCGATACCCTCGACTGGAGCTATGGGCTACTCACAGAGGGCGAGCAGGCCCTCTTCGCCCGCCTGGGGGTGTTCGTCGGCGACGCGCTGATCGAGCTGATCTGTCTGGTCTGCGCGGCTGGGGGCGAGGACCCGCTCACGATCACCGGGCAGCTCGACGGGCTGGTCAACCAGAGCCTCGTCCAGGCCCGGCGCGACGGCGACGCTCCCCGCTTCAGGATGCTCGAGACGATCAGGGTGTACGCACAGGAGCGCCTGGCCGGGCGCGGCGAGGCGGCCGAGCTGCGGCGGCGGCACGCCCTCGCCTACTGCGAGCTGGCCGAGCGAGCCGACGCGCAGATCAACACGCCGGCGGCCCTCGTCTGGCTCAAGACCCTGGAGCGCGAGCACGGCAATCTGCGCGTTGCGCTCGAGTGGGCGTTCTCGCCAGAAGGCGACCTGGTTGTCGCGGCGCGGCTGGCGGGCGCCCTGCGCTTCTTCTGGCGGCGGCAGGGCCACTGGACCGAAGGGCGCCGGTGGCTGGCTCAGGCGCGCGCGGCCGTTGAGCGCACGGCGCCGGCCGAGGCTGCGCCCCTCGCGCACACCCTCCCGTGGGCGATCTGGCATAAGCTTATGCAGGGCGAGATTATGCTGGCCGTTAGCCAGTGCGACCCGCAGCGCGCCCTCGAGCTGAGCGCGATGTACGTCGAGCGTTCGCGCGCGGAGGGCGGGCCCCTGGCCCTGGCCGTCGCCCTCGACCTGCGCGCCGCGGCGCTAAACTACGCGGGCTCCTACGGCGCGGCGACCGCCATCTGGCGCGAAGCCGTGGAGCTCGCCCGGGCCCTTAACGAGCCCCGGGCCCTCGCGCAGATCATTGACCAGTGGGGGATCAGGGCCCTCGAGAACGGCGACAACGCGCTGGCCGAGGAGCTCTACGCCGAGCATCTGACCCTGGCTCGCGCCCTCGACGACCCGCAGCTCGTGGCACGGGCCAGCGTGCAGCTCGCCTGGGTCGCGCTGCGCTGGGGACGCCACAGGACGGCGGGAGAGCTTGCGCGTGAAGCGGTCGAGCGGTTCGCGCAGCTGGGCGACGCCCAGCAGCTCACAGAGGCCCACCAGGTGAGCGCCCAGGTGGCCCTGGCCGAGGGGGATGCGCGGGGCGCCCTGGGGCACATCGAGGCGTGCCTCGAACTCTGGCGCGAGCTGGGGCGGACCGATGGGATAGGCTTCGCGCTCGACGATCGGGCCCGCGTGTGCACGCTGCTCGGCGAGCACACGCGGGCCCTGGCCGACTTCGCCGCAAGCGTCAGCTCGATGCGGTCGCTCAACGACCGTGTAGGGCTGATCTACCGCCTCGAGGGGCTCGCCGAGCTGTGGGCGGCCCGGGGCGACGCGCGGCGGACGGCGCGGCTGTGCGCCGCTGTGGAGGCCCTGTTTGCCGCGGAGAGCGTTGCGCTGAACGCCCGCTACCGGCCGGGCTTCGAGCGCGCCGTCGTGTGGGCGAGCCAGGCCCTCGGCGAGGAGGGCTTTGCGGCGGCGTGGGCCGCGGGGGCGGCCCTGACGCTCGACCAGGCCCTGGACGAGGCCCTGGACGAGGCTAAGCCGGCGTGACCCGGCCCTGATGCCGATGCACTTTGCGGCTCGTGTTGAGCGAGATCTTGAGCCGCCCGTCGTCGTGCAGACACGAGAGGGCCGTCACCTGGGGGTTGCCGTCGGTGCCGGCAGTCGCCAGGATGCCTCCGTCGGCGGCGAGCCGGTGCCTGTGTGACACGGGGATCGTGCTCACAGGCATCTCCCCGCTGCGGGAAGGCCTTCCCCTCGCTGCAACTGATCGCCCATAATACACCAGGGAGGGCCCCGTCCCTGGCCGGCGGATTGCTGGTATGATGCTGGTGAACGGCTCGGCCCGCCGGGGTGTGCTCACCGAGCGACGGTGGTGCGCGGCGGCGGGCGCAGCGAGGAGTGTATGACACGATCGCTCTACCTGGCCCCGCTCGAGCCCCACGCGGGCACCTCGCTGCTCTCGCTGGGAATCCTCGACTACGTGCTGCGCAAGACGCCGCGGGTCGCGGTGTTCCGGCCCGTGATCCGCGACGAGGCCGTGGCGCGGCCCGACAAGACGATCGAGCTGCTGCTGGCCCACTTCCGGCTCGACCAGGGCTACGAGACCACGTACGCCCTCAGGGCCTCGGAGGCCGACGAGCTGCTGGCCCACAACCATCTCGACCAGCTGCTCAACCGGGTGATCGGGGCCCACCAGGCCCTCGCCCAGCGCTACGACTTCGTGCTCTGCCTCGGCTCGGACTGGGGGCACGACGCGCCGGCCCTCGAGCTGCAGCTCGGCCCCGAGCTCGCGCGCATCCTCGACAGCCCCGTGCTGCTGCTGGCCGACGGCGGCGTCCGGAGCGAGGACGAGCTGGCGGGCGCCCTGCACCAGGCCAGCGCCGCCTTCCAGTCGCGGGGCTCGGCGGTGATCGCCATGTTCGTCAACAAAGTCGAGCCCGAGCGCGTCGCGGCCCTCTCCAGGTCCCTCGCGGCCGACCTCGGGCTGGCGCCCGACCAGGTGGTGGCCATGCCGCGCGACAGCGTGCTGGGCAGCCCGACCATGCGCGAGGTCGCCGAGCAGCTCGGCGGCGAGGTGATCTACGGGCAGAGCCAGCTCGACCGGCAGGCCCGGCGCTTCATGGTCATCGCCATGCAGATGGAGCACTACCTGAGCCGGCTGAGCGAGCACGCCCTGCTCGTCACGCCAGGCGACCGGGGCGAGATCATCCTGAGCGCGATCATGGCCCACCAGTCGGCCAGCTACCCGCCCGTCGCCGGCCTGGTGCTGACCGCGGGCGAGCGCCCGGCCCCCGCTCTGGCCCGCCTGCTCGACGGCCTGCCGGCCATCCCCCCGATCATCGCGGTGGATAGCGAGACCTACGAGACCGCGACCAGGCTCGAGCGGGTGAAGTCGTACATCACCGCCGATAACCCGGCCAAGATCGCCGCCGCGCTCCAGGTCTGCGCGAGCCACATTGACGGGCCCGCCCTCGAGAGGCGCTACGGCCGCATCGAGCCCCGCGGCATCTCGCCGCGGCTGTTCCTCTACACCCTGGCCCAGCGGGCCAGGGCCGACCGCAAGCGCATCGTGCTCCCCGAGGGCGAGGAGGAGCGCATCCTGCGGGCCACGGCCATCCTGGTGCGCGACGGCATCGCCGAGATCACCCTGCTCGGCGACCCGGCCGTGATCAGGGCCTCGGTTGGCCGGCTGGGGCTCGACCTCGACCTCGACAGGGTCGAGCTGATCGACCCGGCCACGTCGCCCCGCTTCGAACCGTACAGCGAGGAGCTGTACCGGCTGCGGCGCGACAAGGGCCTGACCCTCGAGCAGGCCCGCGACGTCATGCTCGACGTCTCGTTCTACGGCACCATGATGGTGAAGGTAGGCCACGCCGACGGCATGGTCTCCGGCGCCGTCCACACCACCGCCCACACCATCAGGCCCGCCTTCCAGTTCGTGAAGACGAAGCCCGGCATCCGTGTGGTCTCGTCGGTCTTCTTCATGTGCCTGGAGGACCGGGTGCTGGTCTACGGCGACTGCGCGGTCAACCCAAGGCCGAACGCGGAGGAGTTGGCCGACATCGCGATCTCCTCGGCCGACACAGCCCAGCTGTTCGGGGTCGAGCCGCGGATCGCCATGCTCTCCTACTCGACGGGCACCTCCGGCTCGGGCGAGGAGGTCGAGCGGGTGCAGGCGGCCACGGCCCTGGCCCAGGCGAAGCGCCCCGACCTGCTGATCGAGGGCCCGCTCCAGTATGACGCCGCGGTTGACCCGAGCGTGGCGCGCACCAAGATGCCCGGCGCGAAGGTGGCCGGCCGGGCCACGGTGCTGATCTTCCCCGACCTGAACACCGGCAACAACACCTACAAGGCCGTGCAGCGCGAGACGGGCTCGATCGCGGTCGGCCCGGTGCTCCAGGGGCTCAACAAGCCGGTCAACGACCTGAGCCGTGGCGCCCTGGTCGAGGACATCATCAACACCGTGGCGATCACCGCCATCCAGGCTCAGGGCAGCCCGGAGAAGGCGCCGGTCGTCTCGACGGCCGGGGGCATGCCGCCCGACCCGTGAGGCTGGCTCAGGCCAGGAAGAAGTACAGCGTCAGCGAGACGCTGATCACGATCACGATGGCGCGCACGACGCCAGGGCTGATCTGGCGGGCGATGGCGGCCCCTGCGTAGCCCCCCACGATGGCGCCCACGGCCATGAGGCCGGCCGCCGGCCACTGCACCACCCCGGCCAGGGCGAAGGCCGCGACGGCGATGCCGTTCACCAGGCTGGCCTGCAGCGTCTTGAGCGCGTTCATCTCGTGGATATTGTCCAGCCCCAGCAGGCTGAGCACGGCCAGGGTGAGGATGCCCAGCCCAGCCCCGAAGAAGCCCCCGTAGACCGCGACGGCGAAGTAGACGACCAGGATGCCGGCGCGCCGGCCCGGGTCGCCCTGGCGCCCGCCCCCGAGGCGACGGGCCAGCCGGGTCAGCTGCGGGCTCAGGGCGAACACCGCCGTGGCCAGCAGCAGCAGGTAGGGAATGAGCTGCTCGAAAACCGCCTCGCGGGTGCGCAGCAGCACCAGGGCGCCGACCAGGCCGCCGGCCAGGCTGATCGCGCTGAAGAGCACCAGGCCCTGGCGCTGCACCGCCAGCTCGCGCCTGTAGGCGCCGACGCTCGCCAGGGTGCCGGGCCACAGGGCCACGGCGTTGGTCGCGTTCGCGCTGATCGGCGGCACGCCCGCCAGGATAAGGGCCGGGAACGAGATGAAGCTCCCCCCGCCGGCCACCGAGTTGATCGCGCCGGCCGCCGCCGCCGCCAGGAACAGGACGATGATCTGGGTCGGGCTCATGGTTCGGGCTGCTCCGCTTCTGGGCGCCCCGCGGGCGCCGTGACGCCGTGAAGTGTACCACCGCTCGGCTCATGCAAAATTGTTCATTTATGTTACACTGTATACTGTTCAGACGCTCCCATTTCAGGAGGTTCAGCTATGAGCTGGCGTCCATCAGGCGGTTCCACACCTCCGTCCCGCCCCCCGAGCGCGCCCCGCTCCTCGGGCGGCCCGCCCCTCGTCGATCCGTCGCTCCAGGTCCTGATCATCGCCACCCTGGTCCTTGGCCTGGTCGGCCTCGGCCTCGCCGCCGCCTTCGGCGGCACCCTCGGCCAGGGCGGCCAGGCGGCCGGGCAGCCCGCCCAGCAGGCCCAGCCCGCCGTGCTCCCCACCGCCCCGCTCGTGGCGACGGCGGCCCCCGCCGCCGCGGCGCAGCCCACAGCCGCCCCGGCCGCCGGCGGCGCCACCATTCCCACCGAGCCCCTCGGCCCGGCCCTGGCCTCAGGCAGCGGCGAGGCGGTCACGGTCGGCTCCGACGGCGACCTCCTGGCCTTCGACCAGACCGAGATCACCGTGCCCGAGGGCCTGGTCACTCTGACTTTCGCCAACAACGCCACGGCCGTGCAGCACAACTGGGTCCTCGTTGACGGCGGCGACGATGTCGCGTCCGCCGTGAACGACGCCGCCCAGGCCCAGGTGGCCGCGACGCGCAACGCGGCCGGCGCCGTGCCCCCCGCCGACACGCCCGGCCTGCTCGTCGCCACCCAGATGCTGAACGCCGGCGAGTCGGCCGAGGTCACCTTCGAGACCCCCGGCCCCGGCAGCTACCAGTTCATCTGCACCTTCCCCGGCCACTACCTCGCCGGCATGGAGGGGACCCTGATCGTCGAGTAGGCCCGGCGGGAGACGATCGAGAAGGCGCCCCGCGGGGCGCCTTCTTCGATCGCCGGGCTCGTGCGCCGGTGGCCACCACCGCTCCCCGGATCGCTTGCGGTTAGCGAAAGGGCGCCCACGCTGGGGCGCCCTTCCATCGCCGTGGCCGGGGCGGCTACGCCGTCGCGTAGGGGGGGCGCTCGCGCAGCGGCGTGCGCCGCCAGAGGTAGTTGCGGGCCTGGGCGCCGAGGATGTCCCAGGTCATGCGCAGCTGCGCGCCCCAGGGGGCGGGCGCCATCTGCTTGTGCATGTAGCTGTCGAAGGTCAGCCGCTGCACGTCGGGGTTGCGGCACATCTCGGTGAAGACCTCCATCTGCCGCTCGTTGCCGTAGCCCCACCACTGCAGCCAGCGCAGGAACTTGTACATCGTGCCGTAGCGCCTCCACCACTGGCGCTCGTAGGAGCGCAGGTTGGCGGCGCTCGGCGCGTCGAGGTGCCGGCCCAGGGCCTGGGCGGCGAGCTGGCCGCTCTTCATGGCCCAGTAGATGCCCTCGCCGGAGGTGTGAACCACCAGGCCCGCCGCGTCGCCGATCAGCACCGCCCGGTCGAAGGCCAGCTGCTTGCGCGGCTCCATCGGCAGGGCGTGGGCCTCGCGCAGGATCAGGCGGCCCCCGTCGAGGGCCGGCCCGAGGCGCGCCTTCAGGTTGGCGAGCAGCGTCTTCGCCTGGGCGGTGTGCCCGGGGCCCGCGCCGATGCCGACGGCGATGTGGTCGCGCTTGGGGAAGGCCCAGGCGTACAGGTCGGGGCTGACCTCGGCGCCCAGGTAGAGGTCGGCCGTGTCCTCCCAGCGGGCCATGTGGCTGGCGGGCAGGGCGATGCGCTCCTGGATGGCCACGGCCCGGGGCAGGTTGGGCAGCCCGAGGAAGCGCGCCGTGGGCGAGTAGGCCCCGTCGGCGCCGATCACGGCGTCGGCGGTGATCGTGTGCTCCGCGCCGTCGGCCGTGGAGCGGTAGGTGGCGGTCACGCCGTGGCGCTCGACGCGCAGGCCGGTCAGCTGGGCGTGGAGCAGCTCGGCGCCGCGCTCCTGGGCGCGCTGGCGCAGGAAGCCGTCGAAGACCTCGCGGCGCACCATGGCCACGTAGTCGTCGGCGCCGGGGACGGTGCCGGCCACGTCAATGCGCGTCTCCTGCCCCGAGGGCGAGACGACCAGGCACTTCTTCACCTTGCGGTCAATCAGCCCCTCGGGCAGGTCGAACTCTTTGAAGGCCGCCGGAGGCACGGCGCCGCCGCAGGGCTTGGCCTTCTCGAGCTCCTTCTCGATCAGCACCGTCTCGACGCCGAGGCCGCGCAGGGTGATGGCCGCCGTGGCCCCGCCGACCGATGCGCCCACAATCAGCACGCGCTGCGCCATAAAGCCTCTCTCTCTAGTGGTGTGCCAACTTTACCACGAAGCTCACGCAGGTTCGAGAGCCGCCGTGCCGCTGCGAGACGTTCCGGGCCTCTCGTGTGGCCCGGCCGTGCCTGGCTGGCACAGGCGACCACGGTCGCTTCGCGCTCTTCGTGCTCTTCGTGGTAAAACTGACAGCCCCTGTAAGCAAAAGCAGATCAGGCGGCGAGGCCGATCGCGGCGGCGAGCATGCCCCAGACGAAGAGCATGATCGCCGTGGCGTTGAAGAAGACCTCGTTGTGCTCGGGGTCGCGGATAAAGCGGACGTTGGGGATGCTCTGGAGGGCCAGGAGCAGGGCGACGACGCCGGCGGCGACCGGGTGGCCCCAGTGCAGCAGCAGGCCGATCACGCCGATCTGGGCCAGGCCCATCATGACCACGACCATGCGGGCGGCCCTGACCTTGCCGTACTGGACGGGGATCGAGCGGATCCCCATCTGGGTATCGCCCTTGATGCTCTTGAAGTCGTTGACGGTCATGATCCCGTGGGCGCCGAAGGAGTAGAGCAGGGCGATCGCGACGCTCTGGGGCGTGAGGGCGGCGAAGGCGACGTGGCCGGCCATCCAGGCCAGGCCCTCGTACGAGATCGCGACCAGGCCGTTGCCGAACCAGCCGTTGCGCTTGGCCCGCACGGGCTTGAGGCTGTAGGCCAGGGCGCAGATCAGGCCGAGTCCGACGAACAGGGCCACCTGGCCGCCGAGCAGCAGGGCGATGCTGGTGCCGGCCCAGGTGAGGATGATCGTGAGCAGGTAGACGTGGCGCAGCGAGACCTGGCCGGAGGGGATGAGGCGGTGGGGCTCGTTGATCGCGTCCACGTCGCGGTCGCAGTAGTCGTTCACCACCTGCGACAGGCCGGTGAGGATGGGGCCCGCCATCAGGATGCCGAGGGCCAGCAGGCCGAGGGGCGCCGCGTTCCAGCTGAGGGCCCCGCTGGCCACGGCCCCGCAGAGGAAGGCCCATGCCGGGGCGAACCAGGTCACCGGCTTCATCAGCGTGACCGAGCGGCGGAGGGTGCCGCGGAGGACGGCGAGGCGCGGGGCGGGGAGGGCCGCCCCCGCGGGCGGGGCGGGTGCGGGCGGCGTCGCCACCCCCTGGCCCTTGCTGATGTCGCTCATTGACGGCTCGCTTCTAGGGTGCGCCCCTACTGGCCTCTGAGGATCGGGGGCATCACGATGTTGCCCGCGGCGCCGTCCGGGATGTTGGCCTGGTTGATCGCCGCCCGCGGGATGTTCGCGCCCTGGTGGCAGGTGTAGCAGCCGGGCACGTTGTAGAGCTGGCCGTCGCCCAGGGTCTGGTACGAGAAGGGGCTGGCCCCGCCCAGCAGGGCCGGGGGGATCTCGGCCTTGGGCACGGCGCCGTAGGTGGGCCAGTTCTCGGCCAGGTAGGTGGTCAGCTGCATCATGCGCTGGGCCTTGAGCTTGTTGTAGCCGTAGAGCGGGTTGGCGAGGTTGCTCGCCGTGTTCAGCTCGTAGCCCACGAAGTTGCGCGAGTTGTGGCAGAAGGTGCAGCCGACGCCGAGGGACCAGGCCTGGAGGTTCATCACATTCTGGTTGATCGTCACCTGGTCCTGGGTGCGCCCCCCGTCGAGGGTGAGGGCCAGGGAGCCGCGCCCGCTCTCGGGGTCGGCCGGGTCGAAGGGCCGCCAGACCTGGTAGTTGTAGATGTACCAGAGCACGGCGTCCTGCAGGCCGACCTGGCCGCGGATCTCCTCGGGCTTGGCCGCGGGGTCGGTGATCGGCGCGCCGTTCTCATCGAGGGGGTCAACCACGACCGGGATGTCGGGGACGCTCTTGACGAACTGCTCGCTGACCGCCTCGAGGTTGACGGGGGCGTTGTTGTGGCAGGTCGCACACTGGACGTAGTTGCCCTGCCAGTTCGGCAGATCGACGATGAAGTTCGCGTTGACGTCGCTCACCAGGTAGAGCATGTTGCGGGCGGAGATCTTCTGGGGGTAGGTGTCGGCGGCGAAGTTGTTCAGGTCGTGGCAGTACTGGCAGCCCACGCCGAGCCCGCCCGAGACGTACTGGACCATGTACGTCCAGACCTCGGCCGAGCTGAGGCCGGCGAGAACCTGCACGTTCACGGTGTTGGGGTTGGCCTGGACCCATGCCTGGCCCGCCTGCACGCCCTCGTTCCAGGCGGCCTCGCCGAGCCAGGGGTCGCGCCCATCGGTGGGGGTGTTTGGCGCGGAGGTGGTGATCACATTCGCGCCGTCGCTCGGGCTCCACGGGCCGGCGGCGGCCTCCGCCCGCGCGATGGCCGGGGCGTCAGCGGTGCGGACGAGACTGTAGATCCACCAGAAGGTGGCGGTGGTGACCACGGCTACGACAATGCCCACGGCCACAGAGACGAAGATCGCCGCCTGTCGATCGGAGGGACGGGTTGGCGATGTCATAGGAGTCTCCTCAACTCCAGGTCAGCAGCCTGGCGGCGCCGTACGGACGGGGCAGGCTCCGACAATAGCGGGCTGCGGGCGGGGGAGGGGCGGGTGCGACGTGCGGGCCGTGCTGGCCCAAGTATACACTGCTTGTGCTTATAGGTCAATTTCTTAAAATATGTGCAAAAAAGGTGCAATCAGCCAACGCCGTGAGCAAACAACCGCCAGCACAGGTGCTGGCGGTTGCCGCTTGGTGATCACGCTCCCCCTAGGGTGCGCCGCGCGGGCGCCGCCAGCGCCTAGCCGAAGAGGGCGCCCAGGTAGAGCGCGATCGTCGAGATGGGGACTCCGTCGGGGGTCAGGTTGTCGAGCCAGTTGTAGCGCACCGAGCTCAGCACGATGAAGTGGATGAGCAGCGCGACGACGAAGCCGAGGATCGTGAAGATCACGATGTTGGTGCGAACCGAGCTGCGTGGGGGCATGGTTCACTCCTTAGAAGCCGGCGTTGAGCCACGGGCGCCAGAGCCAGACGAGGGTGTGGGCGAGCACGGCGATCACGCCGAAGGCCCAGAACGACTTGACCACGATGTCGTGGAGCAGCCAGTCCTGGTTGTTGAACAGCGAGCGCCACTTCGGGGGGACCAGATCGTCATCGTCACGCATGGGCGGACCTCCAGTTGCTACAGACGCGTTCGCGGGCGAAAAACAGCAGGTACGACCAGGGCGCCTGGCGGGCGATTGTCGCACCCTCCGCACCCGTCGCCGGGTTGGGAGCGGGAAAGTGACGTAACATGCAAAAAGCTTCTGCTGAGGTAAATTATATAGAAGTCAAGGAAAATTGTCAATCCGTTGCTTTTAAGCAAAATCTAGCCCCGCACCCCCGGGTTGCACGGGCCCTGCCCAGCCCTCGCCCGCAACCGCCCCCGTGGCATCGGTCGTGCGACTGACCAG
>DAOLDO010000057.1:0-14586 GCA_035327325.1 Chloroflexaceae bacterium
GGCGTCTTTGGTGCCCGTGGCTGTGGCGGGGGTCGCCGAGCGCTGCCCCAGCCCGTTCTCAGCGCCCAGCGACAGCGTGAGCAGGGGTTCGCCCCCCCCGCCGTGCTCGGCGGCGTTCTGGCCGAAGGGGTAGGGGTAGCGCCCGGGGACGATCTGCCGCTCGAGGCCGTCGATGCTCAGGTGGTAGCTGAGGCCGGCGACCACCGTGTGGGTGATGAGCAGGTCGGCGCCCGCCGTGCCCGTGTCCCCCGCCCAGCTGTGCGAGAGGCCCGCCGGGGTGGCCGGGGCGGGCGAGGCGACCGCGATCGTCACCGTCGTCGAGGCGACGTTGCCGTGGCTGATCGCGGCGAGCCGCACGGTGACCTGGGTCGAGACCGTGCCCAGGCCCGCGGCCGCGGTCTGCTGGCGGTTGCGCGTGGGCGACCAGGTCCACACCCCGCCGGCGAACTGGGACGAGTCCAGCAGGGCGGTGTTGCCGGCGTTGTAGACCTCGACGCGGACGTGCTTGAAGTTCTTGCTCGCGGGCGGGGTGGCGCGGACCTCCAGCGTCCCGTCGACGGCGAAGCTGGCCGAGGTGGCCGTGGGCGGGTCGGGCGGGGCGACGTCGACCGGCAGCGTGGTCGTGACCACGTTGGACCAGGCCGATGGTGCCCCGTCGAGCAGCGCCCGCACCCGGTACCAGTAGGCCCGCCCGGGCTCGCCGTTCACACTCGCGTCGGTGCGGCTCGTCGGGTCGGTGCGCAGGCCCGTCGTGAATGCGCTGTTGGTGGCCTGCTGCACCTGGTAGGTCGCCCGGGGCGGGGTGCCGTTGCCGGGCGTCCAGCTGAGGTTGGCGTAGCTCGTCGGGGTCACCCCCTCGAAGAGCACACCCGTGCCGGTGATGGTGAGGCCCGTGGGGTGCGCCACGGTGACGACGGGAGCACCCAGCTGCTCGCCCTGAGCACTCAGCAACTCGTTGCCCCCGCCGGTGACCGGGGCGGGCTGGTCGATGCGGCGTAGGTACGGCCGGGTCGTCATGGCACCCTCTTCAGTGGCTTGATGAGGATGTACAGCTCCTCGGTCAGTGGGAGGTCGGTGCCGAGGTCGCTGTCGTAGATCCCGACCAGGGTGACGCGGCGGGTGACGAGGTTCTCACCCTCCGCGTCGTCGACGGCGAGATCCGCCCCCGCGAGCACGACCACGGGGGCCGCCAGGTTGGCGATGGGGACGGCGTTGCGCTCGTTCACAATGCTGCCGTCGAGGCGGGAGAGGGTCCAGCTGAGGCCGGTGAGCTGGGCGGGCTGGCCGTCCTCGTCAAGGAGAGTCAGCCGGATGGGGTAGGTGGACCGCTCGCGGGCGGGCGGGCTGAGGACGGTCGGGGGGGCGTCCATAGGGATGCCTCCGGACTAAGCGTTGCCGGCCGTGCGCGTGAAGCTCGTCACCGTCACCGCCTGGTCCTGGGCGATGTTGATGTTGTCCAGCGTGAGGTCGCCGCCGCCGCCCGTCGCGGTGACGGTGCCCTGCTCGTGGCAGGTCCCGCCCGAGGCCTTGATGCGGTAGTGGCCGGCGTTGGTCCCCGTGCTGGCGTTGGCGTGGCCACTCCCCGACCAGGTGCCGCTCTTGGCCTTGGAGCCCGCGCTGGCGGCGGCCATCCAGTCTGAGGGGAGGGTTATTTCGCACAGCAGTGTGCCGCTGTCGGCCGACGCACAGGTGGCCGGCGGCGAGCCGGAGCGGATCTGGAGCGTCGGCGCGGTGCCGATCGTCGACTCCCAGGCGTCGAGCTGGGCGTCGCGGACGGCGGTCGAGTACTGGATGGCCATGGGGGGTCAACCTCCGATTGCGATGAGGACGGGCGGGGCCGGGCGGGCGATGAGGACGGGCGGGGCCGGGCGGGCGATGAGGACGGGCGGGGTGGCGTGGGGGTGCAGGCGGACGCGGCCGCGAGCGAGGGGGGCGGCCGGCTGGGTCGTGCCGGCCGCCTGGCCGGTCTGGGCGGCCTGGGTGGCAACGCCCGCGCCGGCGATGGCGAGGGTCCCGGCAGCGAGGGGGGCATCGCCGGCCTGGGCCGCCGCGCCGGCGCCGGCGACCACGAGAGCGGCATGGGCGTCGGCGGTGTCACCGGCCTGGCCGGTGGCGGACTGGCCGGCCACCGGGAGGATGCCGGTCGCCTGGCCGGTGGCGGCGTCCTGCAGGGCGGCCGCCTGGGCGGCGAGGGCCGCCACCCCGGCCCCGCCCCCGGTCTGGGCGGCCTGGGTGGTCGCGCCGGCGGCGGTGATGGGGCTGGACCCCACCACGCCCTCGGCGGCCCCGGTGTCCGCGGCCTGGCCCGTGGCGGCCTGCCCGGTCAGGGACAGCGCACCCGCCCCGCTCCCGGACTGGGCCGCCTGGCTAGTGGCCGCCTGGGCGGCGAGGGCGAGCGCGCCCGTGCCCTCGCCGGTGTGCGCCGTCTGGGCCTGGGCCCCGGCACCGCTCACGGCGACGGCCCCCGCCCCGGTGCCCGTCTGCGCAGCCTGGGATGCGACCCCGACCCCGGCGGTCGCCACCGCTGCCGCTCCGCCGCCCGTCTGCGCAGCCTGCGCCTGCGCCCCGGCGGCGCTGATTGCGACGGACCCCGCCCCCGCGGCGGTCTGGGCGGTCTGGGCTATGGCCCCCGCGCCCGCAATGCCGACGATCCCCGCCCCGCCGCCGGTCTGATCGGCCTGCGTCGCCGCCCCCGCGCCCTCGATCGGCGCGGGGCCGCCGGCCTCGGTGACGGTGTAGTCGTCAAATCGCCACTCCGAGCGGATATGGTTTCCGCCGTAGAGGTTGCCGACGAAAAACGTAGCGACGCCCGCCGCCGTGATCGTGTTGTCGGTGGAGCTGAGGACCTCGGTGCCGTTGACGAGCAGTCGTTTCGTCGCGTCCCGGATCTCCAGCGTCACCACGTCGCCGGCGGTCCAGTCCCCGACATCGGTCTGCGCCAGGACCGTGTTGGTGCCGCCGACGCGTTTGACGAGCTGGCGATCATTGCCGCTGGTCTGGCCGTTGGCGAGGTTCGCGGCGTACCCGGCGTCACTGGCGCTCGTGTAGCGCCCGGCCACGCCCCAGTGGCGCGAGCCCGTCCCGGTAAACGGGGTGTGGACCGTGATCTGGACGTCGTACTCAGCGCCAGTCGGGTTCGGCGTGGCGCTGGCGACGATGTAGCAGCTATTTTCGCTCGCCGACGGCCCCAGCGCGTCGGTCGCCGCGAACACGCGCAGCACGGCGGTCGTGGCGGTGGCGGCCAGGACGCTCCACGCTGTCCCCGTCGGCGCCGGCGTGCGCCCGTCAAGGTTCGTGTCGCTGGCGACGTCGAACTGATCGAGGACGAGCGTGGTCACGACGCCCGCCCGCGCTGGATTGCCTCACGCAGCGCCGCCCCGGCGTGCGCGCGGACGCTGCGGGCGCGAAACGACGGATGGACCGCGGCCATGAGCCGGTCCAGCCACTCGCCGAGCGGGGTCTGGTTGGTTAACCCGGCGGTGCTGATGCCCCGCGCCGTCAGCCGCCCGCGCAGGCGGTTCGTGCGGGCGGCAGGCCAGCCGAGCGCGGCGGGCGTGCGATCGAGCTCGGCGCCGTCGGCCCCCTCCAGCAGATCCAGGCACGCCCCGTCGGCGGCGATGGCGACCAGGTCGCCCGGGGCCTCGACGGCCACCTGGCAGACGGCCCAGGCCGCCTCGTGGACCGCGGCGCTGAACGCGTAGCCGCGCCCGGTGGCCGGGTTGATGAGACGTCCGGGACGGGGGATGCGGTAGGGCTCGCCGGCCTGGCCGGTCTCCGGGTCTACGTCCTGCACCAGGTCAACCGGGCAGAGGTACCAGCGGCGGATCGTCATGGGGCTGCCTAGCGCAGAAACTCGGCGGCGTAGCGCACGTCGCCGCCGGTGAGGACGTAGGTCATGCCGAGCTCGAGGCCCGGGAGCTGGTCAAGCCAGATCTCCCGGGTCTCGACCCGGTCGGCCGCGGTGAGGGTCTCGGAGGAGCCAAACTCGAGGCCGACCTCGCCGTCGCGCTCCTCGGGCGGCAGGATGGCCACCGGCCCCCAGCCGACCCTGATGTTCTTGCCGTGGACGACCAGGCGCCGGCCCGCGCGCCGCTGCTGGATGGGGGTGTGGCGGGTGGCGAGGTAGAGCCGGGCGCCCTCGTCGTAGGCGTAGCCGGCGCGGAAGAGACGCGCGCGGTCAAAGAGGTCGGGGGCGCTGGTGATGCGGTCGCGCACCGAGAGCAGGATGCTGTTCAGCGCGTAGAGGCGCGACCGCAGCTGCGACCAGCTCAGGCTCTCGTCGGGGGCGGTGCGGGCCGGCATCACCAGGTGGCCCGACGACCCGCGCTCGACCCGGCAGCTCGTGAGCGTGAAGCGGCTCGGACGCCCGCCGGCGTCCGCGTCGCGGGCCGCGGTGATCACACTCTGGATCTCCAGGCGCAGGGGGACCGAGGCCGAGTAGCCGGAGATGTTCACATCCCACAGGCCGTTCCAGCTGGTGTTGCCCGCGGTGAGCACGGGGGTGGTCGCCACCTCGGCTCCGTTGATCAGCAGCCGGAATCGCTCGGCGGTGTTGGTCGTGATGATGTACTGGTACTGGACGACCAGGCGCGTGCCCACGCCCCGGGTCACCGCCCCGCTCCACAGGTGGTAGGTCGTCGGCGCCCAGAAGAGCCCGGGCGTGTTGAAGATGCGCTGCCAGAGCGGCCAGGGGACCAGGCCCACGCGCTCGGCGAGCCAGTTGCAGCGCGCCCCCAGCAGGGTCATCTGGGCCGAGGTGGGGCTGGTCGACCAGTTGGGCTCGTCGGGCCAGGGGGTGGTAACGGTCGCAGACAGCGGGCCCACGTAGGCGTCGAGCACATCGTAGCGGCCCCAGCGCGGCGAGCCGCTGTTCGCGGGCTCGCCCAGGTCCGGCGTGGGCGCCGCGGGGTCCACGATCTGGAGCCGCGTCTCGACCACCTGGCCGTGGGCGTAGCCCAGGCCGGAGATCGTGAGCGTGTGGGTCTGGAGGCCCGCGGCCAGCAGCCACTCACCACGGTTGACCCCGTTCAGGAGCACGCGCACGCGCGGGGCCACGCTGGTCCCCAGGCTGTGGGTGTAGGTCGTGACGGTGAGCGTGGTGAGCCCCGTCGCGAAGCGAAACCCGCCGCCCCACCAGCCCGCGAGCGGGTTGGTGTGGATGAACTCGACCCGGTGCTCGGCGTGGCTCTGCATTGCATCGCGCAGGCGCAGCGTGGCGAGGTCCAGCGCCCGCGTGTTGGTCCAGAGCACGTCGAGGCCGTCAGTGACGTGCAGGTCGGTGCCCGTCGCGAAGAACGGGACCGACTCGAAGCTGTCCAGGATGCTCATAGGCCCACCCGCCGGATGTCGCCGTCGGCGTAGGTCTGCCCAATCACAAACCGCTCGCTGAGCCGTGGCAGGCCGGCCACCGAGGCCAGGGCCAGGGACATGGTCTTGCCGTTGTCCTCGAGCTCCTGGTCGACGATGCGGCAGGGTACATTGACGAGGCTGAGGCGTGCCGCGCTGAAGAGCGCGTACTGGCCGACGGTCACCCCGGGGAGGTAGAAGGCCCCGCGCACCCGGTAGACCGGGCGGGGTGTGCCGTCGAAGACGACCGCCATGCGCGCCCGGCGCATGGCCGCCCCCTCGCGCTGGGTGTACTCCGAGTCGTTGAGCCGGATCTCGACGTCCTCGTCGGCGTTGGCGTCGAACCGCGGCCCTACGTAGCGCGCAATACCCTCCTCGAGCACGGTGACGGGGCGGCCGACGACGGTGATCTTCGAGATGTGGATCGGGCGGCTCGAGGAGGGATTGGCGATGCTCACCGCCAGCGCCATCGCACTCTCTTCGGTGACGGTGACCGTGGGGGTGACGGGGGTGCCATCGTCGTAGCAGGCGACTACCGTGATGCGGTAGTCGACCGCGCCGGCCTCGTTGCGCCAGCGCACGGGCCAGGTCGTGGCCAGGTCGCGGGGCCGTGACCCCGACGGCTCGATGTCGAAGTGATCGGCGGCGCTGTAGACGTCCTGCGGGGGCTGGATGGCCCGGCGCTGGAAGCGGCACACGGCGGCGTTGTAGGCCGCCTCAAGGTCCTCCTCGACCTCGACCTGGCCGTCGTAGAGGATGACCCCGCTGCCGTGGGGCCCCTGGTCGCGCACGATGAGTGGCGAGGGGCTGCTCTCGGCCAGCAGCAGGGGGTTGACGTAGCGGAGGATGCCCCGGCTGTCCTGGTAGATCTGCCCGCCGGCGGCCTCGGCGAACCGGAGCGCCTGCTCCCAGGCGTTGTCGCCGTCGATCCAGCTGTATTCGGGGGCGGCCGAGGTCCCGTCGCAGGCGTAGAAGAAGCGGGCCGTGGGGTAGCTGCCCCGCTGGGCGTCGGGCCGGCCGCCCGCCTTCCAGAAGATCTCGTTGAGCAGGCCGCCGGGGTAGCCCGCCGCGGCCGGGTTCTCGACACTGGTCAGCGTGGTCTGGGTGGCGAGCTGGCGCCACTCGCGCAAGGGCGTGCGGACGCGGGCCTTGCGCACCCAGCCCTCGGCCCCGGCCGCCTCGAAGGTCACCCCCCACGGGCCAGGGCGCCGGCGCGTGAGCAGGCCGGTGAAGACCTCCTCGGCGGGGAACGCCACCCCGTCGACGGTGACCTGGATGGAGGCGCGGAACGGGGCGCGGTACCAGCCGGCGGCCGGGGCCCCGGGGCCGCACTCGATCTCGGCGAAGGGCAGGACGCTGCCCCCGAAGCGGAAGGGCCCGCCCCCGCCGTCGGCGCTCTCGACGCGCGTGCGGACGCGCAGCAGGCCGGGGAAATTGACCCAGGCCCCGCCGGTGCGGTACTGGGCTGTGTAGGTGATGGTGTGGTTGGCGCCCATCAGAGCTCCCAGAGCTCAAGGGTGAGCGTGTACGTGGTCCCGCCGGCGGTGGCCGAGGTCGGCTCGTAGGTGTAGACCACCTGGCACGTGCCGACGGGGAGGATCGCGGTGTAGGCCGCCCCGCCGTCGGGGTCGACCACGCTGAGGCTCGCGCGCGCCTTGTAGCGCGTGAGCCAGCGGGCCACGATCTCCGGCCGCGGGCTCTTCCAGGTGTAGCGCCAGCGGCGCTTGCCGCCGGCCCAGACGTTCGTCGGGGTGCCGTCGCCGGCGGAGAGGGTGATCCCCTCATGCTCGCCGAAGAGCGGCTCGGCCTCGGTCGGGTACTCGACAATGCCGCCGGCGGTGAAGGTGCGGCCGATGGTGTGGACGATGGTCATGCGCCGCTCCTGCCCGACCCGACCCGGCGTGCCGTGTCGCCCGTGTTGCTGGCGATGCGGTCGAGGATGCCCTGCTGGGCCTCCACCGCCCCGGCGAGGCGGGCGACGGTGGCGTCCAGCGTGGCGACCTGGGCCGCGATCTGGGGGTCGGTGACGACGACCGGCCCGCCCGCCTGGCCGGGAGCGAGGGCGGCGCCGGGGGCGGCCGGGGCCACGGGGGCGGGGGGCGGGGTCGCAGCCTGGGCCTGGGCCTGGGGCAGCCCCGCGCCCGTGGCGGGGAGGCCGCCCAGCTGCTGGGCGAGGCGCAGCTGCTCGGCGAGCACCGTGTTGGTCTGGGCGACCTCGCCGCGGATCCTCGCCTCGTCGATCGCCAGCTTGCGGGCCTTCTCGGCCGAGGCGTCGGCGATCTTCCCGGTCTGCTCCGCGTAGCGCTCGCCCTCGGCGGCCAGGGCCTCGGCCGTCCGGTCGGCCTCCTCCCCCAGCGCGTCGTCGCGGGCCTTGACGTTCTGGTCGCCGCCCTCGACGAGCTGCTTGAGCTCCTCCGCGCGGGCGGCCGCGCGCAGGGCCTCGATGCGCTGGAGGCGCGCGACCTCGGCCGCATCCCCCTCCGCGCGCGCCCGGGCCACGGCCTGCTGGTAGCTCAGCTCCTCCTGGATCTGCCGCTGGCGCAGCTGGAGGTAGCTGCTGGCCAGCTGGGCCTGGCCCGACTGAGCGAACTGCTGGGCCTGCGCGAACGCGGCCTCGTAGGCGGCGGCCAGGCCCTCGGCGGCCCCCTGCCCGATCTTCGGGGTGCTCTGCGTCAGCGCGTCGTAGAAGTCGGCGCGGGAGTTCAGGGAGCCCACGCGCAGCTGGCGCTCGGCGGCGAGCTGGCGCTCGGCGTACTGGCGCTGGATCTGGAGCTGGCGCTCGCCCGACTCGCGGACGATCTTCGCTAGGCGGGCCGCGTGGTCGGCGGCCTGCTCCTCGAGCCGGCGCTGCGTGTCGCGCGAGAGCTCGCCCCGCCGCTCGTCGAGCCGGGCCAGGTCCTGGCCCTCCTGCTCGGCGGCGCGCACGGCGGGGCTGCGCCCGCCCCCGCCGCCCCCGCCCCCGTCGGCGGGGCGGTTGGCGCGCTCCTGCTCGCGGCTGAGCTGCTGCTGGAGCTGGGCCTGGCGCACGATGAGCGCGTTGCGCTCTTTCAGCGGCAGGTTGCCCGCCGCGAGCTGCGTGTTGACCAGGGCCAGGCGCTGGGCGGTCGTGCCCGTGGCGTTGATGAGGTCGACCTGGAGCTGGCGGCCGGCCTCGCGCACCTCGGCGGCCGCGGCGCGGGCCCCGCCGATCTGGCCCGGCGGGATGGCGACCGCCCCCTGTCCGGCGGCGGCCTTGACGGCGATGAGCTCGCGGTAGCGGTTGATCGCCTCGACGATCGCGGGGATCTCGGTCCCGCGGAAGGCCCCCGCGACCCGCGCGGCCCCCGCCTCGGCCGAGCCGCTGCTCTGGGCCGCGGCGATGATCGCCTGCTCGAGGTTGGCGTGCTGCTGGGCCGTGATCTCGGCCGCGGTCGCCTGCTCGAACTTGGCCAGGGCGTCGGCGTAGGCGGCAGCCTCGGCCTCCCCGCTCGCGTCGCGGGCGACGAGGGCGGCGTCGCTGTAGCCCATCAGCGCGGCCTGAGCCTCCGCACTGGCGGCCGCGGCCAGCTGCTGCCCGGCGGCCGCGGCCTCCGAGCTCAGCTGGATGTTCTGGAGCGCCACGGCCAGCTCGCCCGCGGTCAGCGCCCCGTCGAGGTAGGCCTGGAGGGTGGCCTCGACCTGGGCCCGGGCCGTCTCACTCGCGGTGGCCGCCGCGATGAGCGCGGGCTCGAGGGCCTGGATCCCGGCGACGGCGTCGGGGGTGCGCAGGGCGGCGTAGTCGACGGCCTGGCCGAGCAGCTGGACGGCCGGGGTGGCCGCACTCACCGCGGCGAAGGCGGCGTCGGCCGAGGTGCCCGTCGCCTGCATCTGCAGCGCCAGCTCGACCTGCTCGCGGCTCAGGGCCTGGATGACCGGGACGGCCCCGGTGGCCTGGGCGACGAGCTTGCCGATCGGGTCCTTCGCATACGCCTCGTCGAGGGCCTGCTGGGCCAGCTGCTGGGCCTGGGCCACGCGCTGGCTGTACTCCTCGTAGGAGCTCGCCCCGGCCAGGATGCGGACCCCCAGATCCTGGTTCTGGGTCGCCAGGTCGCCGAGGGCGGAGATCCCGTCCGATGCCTCCTGGGCGACGCGCGCCAGCCAGTCCACCGTGGGGGCGAGCCCGCTGGCGATCCCGGTCTGGAGGGTCGCGGTCAGGTTGGCGACCGAGGCGTCGAAGCGCTGGTAGGCGGCGTTGGCCGCCTCGCCGCCCCCTGCGGTCTGCGCCAGGATGCCCTGCCCGCTCTGGAGCACGGCGTTGAGCAACGCCTGCTGTTTCTCCGAGGCGGTCAGCGCGTCGACGCTCTTGCCGATGGATGCGGCGTAGGCGGCCTGGGCCTCCCCGGCCTTGACGACGATGCCGGCGTTGTCGATGAGCTCGGTGGACCCGCGGGAGATACCCGTCACCAGGCTGTCGAACACCTGGCCGACGTCGGTGCCGAGCGTGGTCGCCGAGGCCTTGGCGATGGCCAGGAGCTGGGGGAGCTTGGTGGCGACGTCCGAGCCGAGCAGCAGCAGGGCGGTGTTGCTCGACTTGATGATGTCGGTGGTGGCCACCGTGCCCGCCGAGGTCTCCTGGAGGCTGCGCAGCAGGACCTCGCCGCTCGTACCGGCGGAGGTGGCCAGGTTGTCAAAGCTCTGGCGGGCGGCCGCAATACTCGCCCCGGTGCGGGCGAAGTCGAGCCCGGCCTGGGCGGCCGAGACGGCCGCGAACGCGCCCCCCAGGCCCATCACGGTGCCGACGAGCTGGTCGACCCGGCCGGCGGCCGAGGAGAGCGAGCTGGTCCAGCGCTGCCCGCCGGCGGCCAGGCGCTCCTGCTGGACGGCGGCGCGCTGCTGGGCGCTGGCGAGGCGCAGCTGGGCGGCCTCGGCCCGGGCCTGGGCGGCGGCGGCGTTGGCACTCTCGCGGGCGGTGCGGCTGAGCGCCTGGGCGGTCTGCTGCTGGGCCTGGGTGACGCGCTGGGCGCTGACGGCCGTGGCGTTCTGGGCCTGGGCCAGGCGCTGCTGGCCGACGGCGGCCTGGGTCGCCAGGCGCTGCTGGTCCGCGAGTGCGCGGCTCTGCTGGGCGGCCACCTGGGCGTTGAGGCGTGCGAGCTCGGCGACCTGGCGCTGCCCCCCGGTCTCCACACTGAGGCTGGCCAGCTGGGGCGGCTGGATCGCCTTCAGGCGCCGCTCGATGGCGGTGATGTCGCCCTCGAGCTTCGCCATGGAGAGGCGATATTCGGATGTGACCGATCCCGCGGCGTAGGCCACCGGGGCCTCCTCAGATCAGGGTGGCGGAGGGGGCGAGCATCGTCGCCGTGCCCTCGGGGAGCTGGGCGTCGAGCCAGGGCGGGGCGAGGTCGGGGCGGAAGGGCACGCGGCCGCTGATCACACCGGCCTTGACCGTGGCCCCCTGGGGGGCGGCGGCCCGCTCGGCCACACGCTCCTCGGCCTCGGCCTGGGCGTCGGCGTCGCGGCGCATCCCGACGATGGCGCAGGCCTCATTCAGGCAGTAGGCCCCGTAGCGGGTGCGGTCGGCGAGCTCGGCATCACCGGCGGCCAGGGCCTGCGCCGCGGCGGCCTCGAGGCCGACCTGGGCGGCCGGGGTCGTGCCGTAGCGCCGGCTGATGATGTCGAGGGCGTGGAGCCCGTCAGCCGCGGCGAAAGGGGGCCACGTATTCCGACGTCGGCCCCCTCTGCACGAACTGGCCGTAGATCCACAGCACGTCGAGCTCGTGGAGGTCGTCGGGGCCGATCTCGTCGCGGTCGGCGTCGGGCTCGCGGTCCAGCACCAGGCGCGGGTGGACCAGGCAACGCGCGGCCACGGCGAGGAAGCTGCGGGCGTCCTTGCGGTAGCGGGCCACCTGCTCCTCCTCGCTCGGCTGCTCCCCGGCCTCGCCGGCGGCGGCGCCGCTCACCAGGCGCAGGACGTCCTGGGCGAGGGGGTTGGGGATCTCGCCCGTGAGGGCCAGGGCGTAGAGGCCGGGCCAGCGCAGCTCGACGACGTGCCCGCTGTGGGGCAGCTCGTAAATACCGGCGCGGCGGAACGCGCTGGCGGGGGTGAGGGCGGGCGGGCTCGCGGGCTCGGGGGCCGGGGCGGGCTGGGGTGCGGGGCGGGGGGTGCGGCTCATGCGAGGAGTCCTGCAGGGGCGCCGAGCAGGCGGCGGGCCTGGGCGGCGATGAGGCGGTCGAGGGCGCGGCGGAGCGGGTCGGGGGCCTGGCTCCGCTCGAGTGCGACGATCAGGCGCTCGGCGACGGCGGGGGGCTGGGCGACGAGGTCGCGGGCGACGGCCGCGCACGCATCCTCCATCGCCTGGAGGCCGTCGCGGTCGGGGAGCTCGGCCCCGATGCGGGCGGCGTCCCTGGCACTCTGGAGCAGGCTGGCGTCGTCGGCCGCGTCGACCGTCGAGGTGTCAGCGAGCCAGCGGCGCGCCCACACGCGGATCGGGCCCACGTCCCCGGTGGCCAGGGCGTGGCGGATGGCGGCCTGGCGCTCGGCGGCCTCGGCCGTGGGGCGATGGCGCTGGGGTGATCCGCGGCTGTAGCGGCCCATCGGGGGTCCTAGGAAGACGGCGGGCGGGGGTGCGGCCCGCCCTCAGAGGGGGCCGAGGGATGCCTACGCGGGCACGGCGGTCAGTACGCTGTAGTACCAGAAGGCACCACCCGACGGGACGCCGGGCAGGGCGTCGCCGGCCACGTCGACGGCGGTCTTCTTCGCACCGAACTTCAGCTCGAGCTCGCTCTTGTCCGAGGTCTTCACCGCGGGCGGGGTCAGGGTCGAGAGGGTGCCGACCGGGGCGACGATCGCCAGGAACTTGTTGGTGTTGGCGGTGTCGTCGATCACCGAGCAGACCACCTCGAGGCCGGCGACCACGCCGGCGGCGTCCGCGTCGGCCATCCAGTACACGCGGTCGGTCTCGCCCGTGGGCAGGCCGGCCGTCACCGCGGTCTTGCCGAAGGCGGTCACCAGGCCGAGGGGCAGCGACTGGAACTTGGCGGTGACGTCGAAGCCGGTCGCGCGGTAGACCTTGGTCTCCGTGCCGTCCCCCTCGTAGGTGATTTCCTTGAGGATCGGCTCGAAGTTGGCCTCGCTGGCCAGGTAGAGCTGCGTGCGGACGATGTCGCCCGCGTTGTTGGTCAGCGCGTTGACGCGCACGATGGAGGTGATGCGGAAGTTGCCGAGGGCCATAGCGGGGGCTCCTTGCGGGGGCGTGGGGGCGGGTGGTCAGGGGGCTAGGCGTCGATCGCGAGGGTGACCCGCCGGCAGCGCAGGCCCAGGGCGAGATCCTCGCGGGGCTCGTCGGCGGCCACGAGGCGCACGGGGCCGGCGGGGGAGGGGAGGGGTGCAGCACCGCGCTCGAGCAGGTAGGCCGGGGCCAGGGCGGCGACCACCTGGTCGATGCGCCACGTGCCCTGGGCCGGGTCGTCGTAGACCCACCAGGCGGCCTGGTGCTGGTCGATGCCGAGGACGTTGGTCGTCGCCCCGGGGCGGTAGGCCACGAACGGGCGCGGGGGGAGGGCGGCCTTGCCCAGCTCGGTCGCGGGGATGACCGAGGCCCCGGCGGCACCCAGGAGGGCGCGGAGGGCCGAACCCGCGGGCTCGCTCTTCAGGCGCTGGAAGGCCAGCTGGTGGATGGTGGCGGGGCTAGAGAAGCGCATCGCTGGACTCGTCCGGCGCCAGGCAGCCCGCCGCGATCAGGGCGGCGCGCACCTGCTCGGCGAACTCGGCGGCCACCCAGCAGGGGCCGACCTGGACCATGGGGCGATGCCCGTCAACCCAGAGGTAGACGCGCGCGGCCGTGCCGTCCTCCATCCAGATGGCGCGGTGGACCTGCTCGCCGGCGGCCAGGCGCTGGAGCAGCTCGGGGGTGATCGTGCAGATGATTCCGGTGGTCATGGCTACCCTCCCAGCCGCCGGCGGATGCCCGCCGCGGCCTCGCGGGCGGCGGCCTCGCCGACGCGGGTGATCAGCGGGCCGACGGCGTCGCGGGCGCCGGCCTCGTCGGTGGCGAGGTGCTCGGCGTAGTCCGTGAACACACTGGCGACCAGGATGACGTCATCGCCGATCGACCCGGTGCGCGCGACCACGCCGTGCCCGGGGTTGAGGGCCTCGGCCGCGGCCGCCCCCTCGCCGGCGGCGTTGCTCCCGTCGTCGGCCTCGTGGACCACGTAGGCCCGGTAGCTGGCCCGCGTGGCCCCGGTGACGTCGCCGTGGACGTCGGTGGCCTGGAGCTCGCCCGTCAGGTCCTCGGCGAGGCCCGCGAGGGCGGGGATCGCCCCGGCCTGCGCCTCGGCGGGGAGGCGGCGGAGGCCGGCGAGGGCGCTGCGGATGTCGATGTCGGCCATCAGAGCAGCTCCTCGAGGACGGCCAGGGCCTGCTCGACGGCAGCCTCGGCCTCGGCTATCTGAGCGCGGGCGGCCGCCACCAGGGGCTCGGCGGCGTCGAGGTCGCGGCCCGCGGCCCGGATAGCCCGTCCGTAGGCGGCGTGGGCGTGCAGGCGGGCGCGCAGGGCCTGGCAGACCCGGTCGACGGCGTAATCGGTGTTGTAGTCGCGCGCGGGCTCGCTCATAGCGGCCTCAGGATGAACCGGGCGTAGCCGGCGACGGCGTAGGGGGCGATGATGGCGAAGCGCAGGCCGGGGTCGGCCTCGCTGGTGAGCGTGTCGCCGACGGCCAGGGCGAGGGTCGAGCCGTCGAGGGCGGGGAAGGTGACCAGCTCGCCCACGGCGTGCCACTCGGTGGCGGGGACCGGGACACCGGGGGCCGCGGGCTGGACCTGCGTGGGCTTCGACCGCTTGACGTGGCCGGCCCAGGTCCCCAGGGGTACCAGCCCGGCGGGGCCGCTGAGGCCGTCGCCGGCCGCGCGGTGGACCGCCCACTGATCGCCGCCGACGCCGAGGGCCGCGGCGATGAGGAGCGCGCCCTCGGCGAGGGTCTGCTGCTCGGGGGTCATCACCACACCACGCCGGTGTCAGCGCCGGCGCTGGTGGCCGGGCCGTCGAGCGCGGCCGGGGTGAGGGCCGGGTCGCCGGCGAGGCCGGTCCCGATCGCCCCCGTGGCGAGCGCGACGAGGAAGCTCACGCGCTCGCGCCAGGCCAGCGTGCTGCCCGCGTCGCCCAGGCTGTCGGGGCGCTTGGAGAGCTGGGCGGCGAGCTCCCGGGCGGCCGCCTGGGCGGCCAGGTGCTCGCTGGTCGCGGCCGCCACGATCGCGTCGTACGCACCCTCGCCGCCCGCCATGAGCGG
>DAOLDO010000058.1:0-14445 GCA_035327325.1 Chloroflexaceae bacterium
TACAGCCGCGCCTACCTCCGCGCCCTGATCCAGGGCTATCGCACCGCGCTGCGGCAACTCCTGCGCGACCGCGCAGACATTGCTGCCGACCAGCGCCGCCGTACCCCGACCGCCACACCGAAGCTCAATCAGAAAGGCAAGAACGATGACCACGCCAACGACCATGTTTGACGGCCTGCTCGACGATGACACGCCCGTAACCCTGACCGCCCGTGAGCAGGCCGATGCTCATCTTGAGCCCGATGCTGATGTCATAACGCCGGTCAGCGCCGCCAACCCCGACGACGAGGCGGAGATGACCACCGAGCCCGCCCCGGCGCCCGCAGACCTCGACCCGAACGAGAAGTTGGTGATCGTCGAAGGTCAGCGCTTCCTCGTGGCTGCCGGCATCGACAACGAGACGGTTCGCCAGCACCTGATCCGCCAGGGCTTCGCCAACCTGGTCGGCGCCGAGATTCGCACCGGCACGGCCCAGCACGATGGCCGCACCCTCGCCACGGTCGACTTTATCAAGAAGGCCGGCACGAAGGGGTAGCGCCGGTATTGAACATTGTCGCGTGACCGGGATCAGGGCAGCTGTCCTGATCCCGGTCTTCATTCATTCATTCGGAGGCACACATGCATCCACCATCACCGAACGCCGCGCTGATCGCCCTGCTCAAGGCGATCCCGGCGCAGCCCATTGACACCGCCAACCCGCTCACGACACTCCAACCACTCATGAGCGGCACGCTGACCTTTGCGCAAGCGCTGGAGCCTGAGATCCAGGCCGCCCTCGATGCCTGCGCGGCCATCGCCTATCGCCAGAACCTGCCTGGGAGAATTCTATGCGACCGACTATCCACCGTGCGTCCCATCCCCGCGCCGGCGTGCGTCGTCGGGTGGTAAGGCGCTCCGACATAGACGCGATCACGCGCCTGGTCGAAAGTGAACAGCTCGCCGCCATTCACTACGGCCGGCAGGCCGCAGCGCTGATCCGGCAGCGCTTCCCCGACTTCTACGCCGCCCATGTCGCCGACCTGCGCACCACCCCACCGCAGCTGCTGGGCGTCGTCCAGGCCTTCTTCTCGCTGGCCCAGCAGGTGATCCAGCTTGATCACAGCGACGCGCTGACGATCGACCCGGCCAATCCCCTCCGCGTGCTCCACCCGGCGCTGAGCGACGACGACGCGCTCAGCTACCTGGAGGAATTTCACGGCTGGGGGCTGGACGAGGTCTGCCCGGAAGTCTACGGCATCCCGACCGAGCAGGAAGAGCTGTTTGGCGAAGGCCGTAATCTGCTGGTCGCCGTGCTCTGGTCGATGGCCGACCGCACCGCATGGAGCGCGACGATGTTCGACATGGAGGAAGTCATCGACTACTGGGTCGACCAGGTGGCGATCAGCCCGGAGCAGGCCGCGCAGCTCGACCGCCTGCCACAGCTGGAGCGTACCACCGACATGGAGGCGCTCTGCACGGCGCTGAGCGCGCAGCCGTTCCATCTTCCCGATGGGAGGCCCATCGACCTCGGCCAGGTCGTGCGCTATGTCTTCGGCCGCACCGGCAACTGGTTCGCCGACCTGAGCTGCGACGAACTGGCCGAGATGAGCGGTAGCGGCATCGACTGGTGCAGCGACGATCTGATCGCCATCGCCGCCGATCAGACCGCAGCACGCGGCTGGTTCGAGGACTACCACGCGCTGAACGCGCTTGTCACCGCTGAGCCGACCGTACTCAGTGCCGTGGTCGCTGCCGTGCAGCAGGCTGCCGCGCCACAGCTCACCGCCACCCCCGCAGGACCGCCGCTCGTCGTTGACGCATAGCGTCGGCGCGAAGCGCTATCTTGCAGGGCTGCAAGATCAACCCTGATGGACCGAAGCCCTTCCAACGCCATGAACACCGCCGGCGACACCTTGCATGATCGGTGCCGAATCGGGATGCCTCGTCGCACCTATGCAAGATCAGCCGGCCTATGTATCCACGAGGAGCCCACGATGTCACCTGACCCGGCTATCCCTCCAGCACAGCGGGCGCGACCCTGGCAGCGCCATCGGCCGCGCCCGCTGCGCCAGACTATGCTGATCGACCGCCTGCCAGACGTCCAGATCGGCATCTTCGAAGACGCCATTTACCTGACCCGCCGCCAGGGCCGCGGCTGGAGCACCTACCCGATCAGCGCCGAGGATCTCGCCGCTGCCCTGGGCAAGCTCCCAACTAGCACCGGCCTGCTTCCGCCGAATACTCTGGGCGCCGGCGCGGTGAACGGGCAGCGCTACTACGTGCTTCTGGTTCCGCCACGCCCGGCCGCCCTGCGCATCACCGGACGCAAGCGGCCGCACACCATCCAGACGCCGCCGCTCGTCTGGGCCGGCTGCGGGCACGACTACCGCATCTTCGCCCTGGCGATGCTCGACTGGCCGCAGCGGCAAACACCGCTCTACCACGCGCCGTTCCCCAACACCTACGAGCCTGGCTCGATCTGCTGGGGCAGCACCGATCCGCGTGGGGTCGCGGCGCCCGAGACCATGCTGAGCGCGCTTGATCTCTACCTTGAAGGCTCGTTCTTCAACAACCACATCGCCCAGCAGCGCAGCCGGAGCAAGCCGCGCAACGTGATGGCGCTCTACCGCACGCTCAGCGCCGAGACGCCCTACCCGCTCGACGACCTCGTCCCGGCCGGGCACGACCTCGACTGGCTGCTCTCCGGCCTGGCCTGGCGTGGGGGCGGGATGCGATGAGAGGATGACCCGATGCAGACCCTGACCATTGACCAGCCCATCCCCTACCTCGTGCCGCCCAACCAGCCGATCCAGATCGGCCTGGTTGGCTGTGGCGGCACAGGCTCACATATCGCCCAGAGCCTGGCGAGAATGGCAGCCCACCGACACGAGCGCGGCGGCCCGCCCCTGCGCCTCTTCTTCATCGACGGCGACCACGTCGAGGCGCACAACATCGGGCGACAGATCTTCGCGCGGGCCGAGCTGGGCAACAACAAGGCCCAGACCCTGGCCGATCGTCTCAACGCCGCCCTCGGCCTCGACATCGTCGCGGTGCCGGAGATGGCGACAGCCGCGCTGCTGGGTGAGCTGGCGCCGTCCTATCAGACCATCGGCATCCTGGTCGGCGCCGTCGATACCGCCAGCGGCCGGCGAGCGATCCACGAGGCTCTGGCGCGCTCAGCGTGGCGGCTCTGGCTCGACATCGGCAACGAACACGACTGGGGCAAAGTGCTACTGGGCACCGCGACCGAGCAGCGTCAGCTGCGCGGCGCCTTGAGCCTGGGCGGCCTCTGCACCGCGTTGCCGGCGGCCAGCCTGCGCTACCCGCACCTGCTTGAAGAACCGGCTAACCAGCCGCAGGACGATTGCGCGGGTGACATGCGCGACGGCCTGCAGAGCCTGATGATCAACCAGGCCATTGCCGCCATCGCCGCCCAGTACCTCCACCAGCTCATCAGCGTCCGGCGCATCACCAGCTTCGAGACCGCGCTCGACCTGGCCAACCTGACGATGACCTCGACCTCGATCACCGCGGCGGCCCTCGCCGAAGCCAGCGGGCTCACCGTCGCGGAGATCACCCTGACCGATGAACCCAAGCATCAACGAACGAGAGGACACTCATGACCCAGACAGCACCACCGACCACTGACGGCGCCCAGACCCAGCAGTTCATGCTGTTCGACCTGGGCGAGACCATCGCCCCGCCTGCGGCGGTAGAACCGCCACCGCAGCTTGAGGCCACGCCGCCCGCCGCCGCTCGCAGCAACAAGCGCAGCCAGCGTCCTGCGGCGAAGGCCAGCACTCAGCCGACGCCGGTGCGCCTGGAGATCGCTCCGGCGTCGCCGCTGCCCATGCTTCCGCCGCTGCAGCTCGCCGCCGTGCGCGCCGCACTCTACCAGGCCCTTGTCGCACAGGCCCAGGCCGCCTACCATGCGCTCCTGGCGAGCCAGCTCGACGACCAGGCCCCGCCCATCATCTCGATACCGCCTGAACGTATCGCGGCCGCCGCGCAGCTGCTCAGTGAGGCGCCGGCGCTCAACGCGGCCGTGAGCCTGCTGGCGCTGGAAGCGCCTGAGTAGTGGCGACACCCGCTTAACCGCATAACGAAGGGCCAGTGCCGGACGGCGCTGGCCCTTTCTGATTTATTCTAACTTCAGGAAATTTAGCCGCTCCTGTTGTATTATTCAAGATGTACCTGGCACGAACGACGGATACATAAGGATGGCCATTGAGCAGCATTCGTATTATCGCACCAGTAACTTCAGATAACTGCTTGCAGTACGAAGACTTGTACTCGCAAGTCGTCTCGCTGTGCTCCACCAATCGTATGCAGCTACTCCAGATAGACATGAGTGCTGTCTCGTTTGTCTCTGTTGATGGTCTGCTCGCGCTCGTATGTATCGCACGTCTTTGGCATCGATGTTCGGGTGATATCGTCGTCCTACAACACGTCGACCCCAAGGTGCATCGCTACCTGGAACGTATGGATCTCTTTACTCATTGCAATGCCTGGCTGGAACAAGATCGTATCCTAACCGACCACGAGCGCTTTGATCGCAAGCCAAATAGTGAGCGCCTGCTCGAGATCACACCAATTCCAAGTGATGAGTCGCTCAATGCAACCGCAGTACAGGCAGCATTGCAGCGCATTCGTACTATCTTAGACAGTTCCACCAGTCGCGATGCTAACGCTGTACGACAACTTTACACAATGCTCTCCGAAGTAGCCCAAAACGTTGTCCACAGCCTCGATCAAGGCTTCGCGATTGTGCAACGATATCGTCAACCTCTAGGTTCATCGCTTGTCCAGAATTACCGAGTTATGATCAGTGTCGCGGATCTTGGAATTGGCATTGAGGAGTCACTGCGTCGCAATCCCAGATCTCTAAAACAAGATCCCAAGACACCTCTTCTCAGTGGTAGCGACTATATCATCAAAGCCCTGGATGTTGGTGTGACAAGCCGAAATTCTTCTGGGGGTATTGGCTTGTATCAGGTACGCAAACTTGTCCAAGAATGGCAAGGGATTCTTACTATCCGATCCCAACGATCACGGGTACAGATCACTGGTGATCGCATCACGCGTACTGATGGCTTGGCAGAGATACCCGGCACTCAGGTTACTATAGAAGTGCTAGGCGCATAGTTTATGTTCAGGCATGCTTGACGCAAACGGCGTAGCCTGCTATACTACAGTTCAGCAGGAGTTGCTGAATGGAAACGCAAACCACCACCATTATCAGAATGACCGAACTTGCCCGAAAGGCAGGCATTGTTCCTGATTCCCTGGTGACGCGTCCGGTTGGGCGGCATTTCCTGCCACTGCTCGAAGCGGTTCTGGGCAATCTCTCTGATTCGCAGGCGTGTGTCCTGGATTGCAGTGACATTCAGATCATGGATGCATCATTTGCCGACGAGGTCTTTGGGCCACTGACCGTGAGTCGATCTCGCCGTCAGAGTCGCAGCGGATGCCTTATTCTGGATGGATTGGAAGGCTCGAACCTCGACAATCTCGACATGGCGCTTTCGAGTCGAACCGTGCGCGAGTCTGGGTTACGCAACTGCGTCTTGCCTGTGCGGAATGTGCAGCAGGGAACCATCTTGGTCGGGAAGTGCGAGGCCCATGTGCAAGGCACCTTTGAGTTGCTCACTCGACATCGACAGCTAACCGCGCGTGAATTGACGGATATACTCGAACTTGATATCGCAGCTGCCAGCACGCGACTAAAGGTTCTGTTCGACTTAGGACTTGCCACGCGTATCGAGGAACGCGATGGTCAAGTCAAGCAGTTCGTTTACACCTGGCCCTTGTAATGTCGTTTGGCTTACTGTTCATCAGAAACTGCTGAACAGACAGGATCGTGGTTGAATATCGACCCCTTCGGAGAGGAACGATATCAACTATCAACGTGTTCATCACTGTTAAGCAATTTTCGCTGAAAGGATTACCCCATGGACACACTCGGCTCGCTACTATACGGCATCCTGTTCACATTTGTATCGATCATCCAGGTAATCTGGCCATTCCTACTTGTTGCTATCGTCTGGCGTTGGCTTCAGTCACGCTAGCCGATTACTAGCGATTGGTGCTGCCCCCAAGGAGGAGACGTAATGCTGGAAGTATCGGTTCCTGACGATATTCCCGAGAATGTGGAGCGCCTGACTCGACTCCGCGACCTGTTGTGGGCGGGGCCACAAAGCATCGCCGAGATCATCGACTTGCTTACACCTCACTACCTACCAGGCGAAACCGGGCAGCGACTACTTCGGCGAGATCTGCGCTCGCTTGAAACTATGGGATATGTGGTCATACGAGAAGGAAAGCCCGTACGAATCTCCATCACGAGCGGCCCAACAGTACTTGCCGATAGAGATGTTGATGCCCTCACATACATCCGCGACATGTTTGTGGACAGCCACCCGCTCGCGCCGATGATTCGTCAGCTTCTTGAGCGGCTGACGAGTCACCTCCCACCTCGCCAGCAGGGACGTTGGCAGCGTCGACCAGTACTTCGCATCCAACTCACGCCGGCGCTCGACTACAGCGCTCACGGAGATCTCTTGCGCTGGCTTGATCAGGCGATCACTGACCGTAGCCAGATTCGTTTCCTCTACCGCGCACGAGCAAGCCCAAAGCCCATCCTGCATGAGCGTCTCGACCCGTACGACATCGAGTACACCGACCGGCACTTCTTCTTACTGGCCTATTCCCATAGCACCGGGTCAGTGCTGACATTTCGGATTGATCGTATCGTCGTCGATGCGACGCAGCCATCTCCTGAGCGGTTACCTGGGCTTCAAGCACCGCGTCGCACGCCACGCCCCATCCACTTCACATATCGCTTGCCAGCGTCGTTCGCCGAAGGCGGGGTCAGCGAGCGCTTCACCACCCACAGCGTCAGGCGAGCGGGAGAGTACGTACTGGTGGAGGCGAGTGATACCAGTGCATTTCGCATCATGCGAACGTTGCTCGGCTACGGCGAGCATGCGGTGCTCATGGACGGCCCTCCTGGGCTGCTGGCACAGATGCGCACGGCTGTGGCGCAGATGGCAGCGAACTACGAAGTCGGTCAGTGAAGGGCGGCCATTTCATATTCCGGGCATCGCACAACCGGACGTCCTACGTCCGGTTCGATAAGTACACTCTATCCAAGAGGTATCGCACACGAGCGACACCATACCGCGAGAGGATTACGAACTCATGCGACACGAGATCACCTTTTACCAGCTTGGAAACGCCGACAGTTGCCGTATCGCGCTTGCGAACGGCCAGCAGCTCTTGTTCGACTACGCCAATATGCGCGACGCGTCCAACTCCGAAGACCGGCGGGCCGATCTTCCGAGGCTCCTGCGCGAGGCGCTTGGTGCGCGCAAGGCATTCGATGTCGTCGCCTTCACCCACGCCGATAATGATCACGTGTGTGGGGCAGCTATGTTCTTCTACCTGAACCACAATCGGGCGTATCAGGACGACAGCCGCATCCGCATCACCGAGATCTGGGTGCCGGCGGCCTTTATCCTCGAGTCGCGCAACGACCTGACAGCCGATGCTCGTGCGATCCAGGCGGAGGCGCGCTACCGTCTCATTCAGGGACATGGCATCCGTGTCTTCTCCCGCCCTGATCGCCTCGCGACATGGCTGACCAATCACAACGTGCGCCCATCCGACCGTGCCCATCTGATAGTCGATGCCGGTAAGCTGGTGCCAGGATTCACGCGCGGTGGCCAGGGGGTGGAATTCTTCGTCCACTCGCCATTCGCTCACCGGCTCGACGATGGCAGCCTTATCGACCGGAACGACTGCTCTCTGGTACTCCAGGCCACCTTCGAGACCCTCGGTGATCCGGTGCGGCTTATGCTAACGGCCGACACGACTCACGACATTCTGAGCGAATTGATCGGCATCACGCGCGCTCACGGCAATGACGAGCGATTGCGCTGGACCGTCTTCAAATTGCCCCACCACTGCAGCTACCTGTCTTTGAGCGCCGAGAAGGGCAAGTATGAGACAACCCCGGACAAGCCAATCGCCTGGCTGCTTGAGGCGCAGGGAGAACGGCACGGCATCATTGTCTCGACAAGTGACCCCATCCCGACGGGAGACACCGATCAACCGCCGCACCTTCAAACAGCGCGCTACTACCGTCGGATTGCTGGTGAGCGTCCGTACCAATTCATCGTGACGATGGAACACCCCACTGCACGTTCGCCGGAACCATTGGTGATCACCATCGATCACACCGGTGCAACGCCGCAACAGCGGAACCGCAGCAGTAGTGCCTATGTGACGGGGCGCCCGGCCCCGCGAGCGGGGTAAGGTGATGATGACCCTTTGTGAGCCGCCAGGAGCACCAATCGATGCCGCAGAACTGCGGCTGCCTAAGGCGCAGGATCTCGTCCGCACGCTACGATCCGGGCAAATAGCCTTCGTTGCCTTCGTCGAGGCCCGTTGTGAGCCGGATGGAACAGAAGTCGTGGTCATGGACGTCGTCGTGGAGCAGGGACAGCGGCCAATCCATAATATCTGCCCGGTCGAACGGCTTGCGGTGCGCTTTTTTCCGGGCGACCACGACATCCCCGACGTGCTTGCGCTGCGGGAGGACTTTCCCGTCGTCCCACACTTGAACATCCGAGACACACCAGTACCTCGAAGCCTTTGCCTGTATGACGTGCCCTACGACGAGATCAAGCTAACCTGGACCACCACTCGATTCGTAGAGCGTGCACGCGCCTGGCTAGCGCTGACCGCGCGCGGCGAGCTCCACGCGCCAGACCAGCCGCTGGAGCCGCTGCTCCTCGGCACCAGCGGCGTTCTCGTCATCCCGCCCGAACTGCTGAGCAAAGATGCGCCGCAGATGGTGCTCACTCCCATTCAGAGCAGCACAGGGCGCATAACCTACGTAGCCTCGGGCCAAGCGCATCGCTCTCACGGCCGACCAGGCGTTCCCTGCGTGGTTACGGTACTTTGGGGGAAGTCCCAACCGCATGGTGTTATTCAGCAGCGGCCACGGACAATCGACGATCTCCATACGTTTCTGAAAACCGCAGATGTTGACCTGCTTGAGCACCTGCGGCGTGAGCTGCGATCCTGGAGATCTTCACCCAACATACAGGTAATCCTGCAACACCAGCTAGCTATCGTGGTTGTGCTCCCGAAAACACGGGCGGAAGGGTCGCTACCAGAAGCAGAGGATTGCTATGCCTTCGTAAGCACGTTACCTATTAGCAAGATAGGCGAGCGAGTGGGTATCTGGCAGATGCAGGGCGACTGGCCAGGCCTCTTGCTCCAAACGGATGAAAATCGGCGTGGTGATGATGTCGAACTAGTGCTCCTCAACCCGATGCTGGCTTTCTCGTCAGACTGGGCTGCTCGTCTGAATGGTCGGGACGCTACTATTCCGCAGCCGATCGCAGTAATAGGAGTCGGTGCTCTCGGCTCGCAGATAGTGATGACCCTAGCCAGGATGGGATACCGGCCATGGACTCTGATCGACCCAGACATTCTGTTCCCACACAACCTCGCGCGACACGCCCTGACAGGTTTCGCCATTGGGCACGCGAAGTCCGATGGCCTTGCGCAGTTGATTGGCGATATGCTTGGCGACGCACAGGCAGCTCGATCACTGCCTGTCGATGTGCTGCACCCTGGAGAGCGAGACACAGAGCTGACCACCGCCCTCACGACTGCCAGCGTGATCCTGGACCTGTCTGCGTCCGTTGCCGTTGCACGCTCCCTCGTCGATCGCTGCGATGCCACGGCCAGACGAGTCTCGATCTTTCTGAATCCGTCTGCGACCGACCTTGTGCTGTTGGCCGAAGATGCAGAGCGTCGCGTGCCCCTCGACCTACTGGAGCTACAGTACTACCGCCTTGTGCTCCACGATGATCGCCTTGAGCACCATTTCCACGTTGACGGGCGGCCGCATCGCATTGGGCGCTCGTGCCGTGATCTTAGTGTTACCTTACCCCAGGATCTCGTTGCCCTCCACGCGGCAAGCGGTAGTCGTGCGATACGCCGCATGATGGATGACCCGGTTGCGTGGATCGGTATCTGGCAGGCAAATTCGACGAGCGGCGAGATCACAGAGGTTGCCGTACAGCCGGCAGAGGCCATCGTGCGGCAAATCGGTGACTGGACACTCTGCACGGACCGCTGGCTGGAGACACAGCTGCAGGAGCAGCGGGCAGCGCGGCTGCCAAATGAAACCGGCGGGGTCTTGCTTGGCGCAATCGATGGCGAGCGTAAGCGCATCATCATCGTCGATTGCATCCCATCGCCGCTGGACAGTGTAGAGTGGCCTACACTCTACATCCGTGGTTGCCGCGACCTGACGAGTCGTGTCAGCCTGTGCGAGGACCGTACCGCTGGGGGCATAACGTACATCGGTGAATGGCATAGCCATCCCGCTGGAGTTCCTGCAATACCCAGTGCCGCAGATCGCCAAGTGCTCGCCTGGCTCACAGACGCACGTGCAGTTGAATGTCTACCGGCAGTGATGGCGATAGTTGGAGATCAAGGATGCACCTGGTATCTCAATCCACCTTAGTAAGGCAAGTGCATCAGAAGTTTGGCTCTCCCCGTACTGATCTGTCATCCAATCTTACAGGAGGTAAGACATGCAATTCGAAGGCGCTGTAATCCGTGAGCAGGGCGTGGTGTTCGCCGTCGTCATTGTCAAGAAGCAGGTGGTGGATAATGTTTCCGCCGCAAGGGAAACTATCCAGGCATTCCAGCCGGCGTTTCCAGGCATACCAGTAGTTCTCATGGGTCAGGACAGCAGAGGTCGTGCGACCTACTATGGTCGCAGTGACATAGTGAAATTCCTGTCTCGCATCCCCGTGTCGGCGATCCCTTGGAAACGCTACTCGCTTCATTGATTCGGCTCTCGTAGCTGCCAGTTCCCTCGTTCGGCTTAGTAGCTTGCACGGGGATATGGCAGCTTTGTGATTCTCCTCTGACTACAGCAAACTTCCCCCCTCCCCATCCGCTACCCACATGTTCCGACTCCAATCCCCACGCCAACATCGGGTTGATATGCACAAACGTTCGATGTAGACTCGTCGTATCGTCGCGTATCCTGGAAGGGGATGGAGCATGCCGGACGAGCTGATGATCGAGGAACAACGCGCTGATGCACCCGCGCGAATCTCCGTGCGCACGCACCGTGAGATGCGGTACATCGCCGCACTGAGCGCAATCCACGGCACGAACGGCAGGCCGGTCAGCATGCGCGAGCTGATCGACCTGGCCTGGGAGGCGCTCAAGGCCCAGCGGCCCGAGATCGTCGAGCAGATCCGCATCGCCACATCCGCACACCAGGCAGCGCAAACGGAGGACATGCGGTAAATCGTCGGCTCGCCGGTCGTGAGCGGTCGCCACTCCTTCCACGACCAGGCCGAGCCCCACCCAGGAGACAACTGATGAGCTCGCTGATCACGCTGGTCGGCAGGGCTGGGCTTCTTGCACCCTGCGACCATCCAGCAGCGCCGCGCGGCCGGCAGGACACGCCGAGCCGGGGAGGTGCTGATGCGACCTGAAAACCTGCCTCGGCTGACCGCGTCGGTGACGCGCGTCGCCGGCGAATCTGGCGCCGGGCTGGCCAATCTGGCTGACGCCCTGCTGCTGCTCACCGGCGATCCCGCGCTTGACGAAGCGGTCAAAATAGCACATAATTTCAACATCGTAAAGGTCCAACGCCAGAGCCGTCGCCGCGTCATGGAGCACACTGCATCCACACTGCGCGATCAGCTCCTGGCCGTCGAACACCAGATCCACGAGGCTGCCTGATGCCGAAGCCACCGACACATACCCGGGGGCCTGCCCAGCGTTCCAACGCTGGGAGCAGCATGCGCACGGCGCTCTACCTGCGCTGCTCGAGCGTGGATCAGGTCAAGCACGGCTTCAGCATCCCCGACCAGCTCGCCCGCCTGCGGGCGGAGGCGAAGAGCGCCGGCGAGGTGATCGTCGCCGAGTTCATCGACCAGGCCCGCTCCGGAACCAGCGCGGCGCGCCGCGAGGAGTTCCAGAAGCTGCTCACGGCGGCCCGCCGCCACGAGTTCGACCGGGTGCGGGTCGAGAGCGTTGACCGCGGCCACCGCAACGACATGGAGCGCCGCCAGTTCGAGGCCGAGCTGCAGACGCTCGGTATCCAGGTGCTCTATGTCGGTGAGCCGGAGAAGCAGGCCCCGCAGTACCGCAAGCTCCAGCGCGGTATCCGCGGCGTGCTGGCCGAGTGGGAGGTCGATGAGACCAGCCAGCGCACCTACAAGCGCCACCGCTATCGCGCCCAGCAGGGCAAGTGGCGCGGCGGGCCGATCCCATACGGCCTCCAGCCCGATAGCACCGGCTGGTTCGAGCCTGACCCGGAGACCTACCCGATCCTGCTCTGGATGCTGGAGCGGCGCGCAGAGAGCCAGGGCTACCACGCGATCGCCAAGCAGCTCAACCAGGGCATCGCGCTCACGGAGGGGCAGCCACGCGAGGTGCCGCCGACGCCGGGTCTGATCATCTATCGACGCAAGCCCTACCTGGAGCGTCAGGATCCGGAGACCGGGGACATCATCCGCGAGTCGCGCCCGATGCCCTCCGGCACATGGACCGACTCGACCGTCGAGAAGATCTGCAAGCGGGTCTTCGATGGGGTCTACGCCGGCGTCCTGCGCTGGGGCGAGCGCTACAATAAGTTCGACGAGGACGCCGACGGCAATCTCAAGGAGCCGGTGCGGGTCGAGACTGGAAAACCGCTGATCCCTGAGTCGCTCCTCCGCCGCGTGCAGGCGGTGGAGTTGGCCGCTCAGGAGGGTGAGGCGGCGACGATGTCGGCCTTCAACAGCTACCTGCTCTCGCTCCGCTGCGGCGCGTGCGGTGAAGCCATGCACGGCTACACCAGCACCAAGTACAAGGGCGAGAAGAAGTACCGCTACCGCAAGTATCGCTGCGCCGGCCGGGTGAACAAGCCTGGCTCGTGCCACATGCCGATGCTCAGCGCCGACGAGCTCGAGCGCATGGTGCTCGAAGTCGTCATGAAGGACATCATCGAGCGCAGCCGCGAGGCGCTGCTGGAGGAGATCAACGACGCCATCGCCCGAAAGCGCGGCGAGTTGCTCAGCGCAATCGAGGTGGCCGAGGAGCGGCTGCGCGAGCTGGAAGAGCGGCGTGAGGCGGCGCTCGAAGCGCTGACCACACAGTACAAGGGGGTGTCGGAGCGCACGCGAGCCGTGCTGGCCGAGCAGGCCGACCGCATGGTGCTCGCGTACGACGAGGTGGAGGAGCAGATCCGCAAGCTCCGCCTCGGCATGACGGTACTGGACGAGAAGGCGCGGTCGATCATGCTGATCCTGACCGACCCGCTGCTCGACCCGTCCCGCTGGCAGGAACCGGAGGCGACCCACGCACTCAAGCGGGCTTTGAAGCTACTCGTCCACGACCTGATCCTCAGGGAGAAGGCTCAGGGCGAGTTTCACGTGGAGGTACAACTCTATGAAATTCGTCAAAGTCTATTGCACGAGAGCACAAGGAAGTTTTTTCGCACGAAAATGGTGCTGCCTCGTAGACTCGAGTACCTCCGCGTCTCCGCATCCTGATGCGATAGAGCAGGCTGCGCTCGCGCGGCTGTATGCGACGCGCCTGTTCTGGGCGATGGAGGACGTGGTCTACGACTTCCTCCTGCGCCGCGGCGCTGCCCGTGGCGAGGATCGCCCTGACCTCCGCTCGAGCACTGCCCCCACCCGCACCCGCCAGGCCGATGCCACGCGCCGCCGTGGCGCCCGGTGGGTTGATTCGCTGTGCTTTCTCCCCCTGATCGGCCTCGGCCTGCTCCTCACCCTCCTCGTCGGCGCCTCCTCGCTCCAGCCCATCGACCGGTAGCTTCCTGCGGTTTCAGCTGCTCGCGCCGGGCGCCTTGTCGCCCAGCGCCGGTTCACGCTGTGCCGCCGGCCGCTGCCGGTCGTTGCTGTTTCTGGAAGCTGAAGGAGGCCGCGATGCCACCGTAGCCCCAACCCATCCAGGCCTCACGAATCAAAAGACCCTTCGACACTAGCCGCCAAGCACTGTCGAAGAGCCTTTGATCTGAGGCCGCCCTGCGCTTTCCAGAGCGCAGAAAACCAACTGCTGACCCGATTATAACACCTGCTCCCGGCACGGTGCAAGAGGGTCATTGCTCGAAAACGACCTGGACAAGCTGACTTCATGCCGCGCGATCACCGATGGTGCGGCTGGCAATAGAGGCACCCAATGACCGCAACTGACCAACCGCGACCTCAGAGTGGCGCGAGCCAATTTCCTCCAGGCGTGCCCCGGCTCGGCGGCGACGAGCTCTTCGTCCCGGCCTCGCACGTCCTGGTGATCGACCGCCAGGTGAGCCACCCGGCCTTCCGGCTCTGGTGTGTGCTGCACCGGCTCTGGTTCCTGCACGAGCCGCCGGTGATGGAGCTGCTGCAGGAGCTTATGGGCACGACCATCACCGAC
>DAOLDO010000059.1:0-14338 GCA_035327325.1 Chloroflexaceae bacterium
GGCGCCCACGAGCAGCCCGCCGACGCTCAGGTGGGGGCGGGCCATGGCCCGGCCCAGGGCGCGCCGGGCGGCGCGCAGGGCGCCGCGGGGCGCGCCCGCGCCCGCGCCCCGCACCACCTTGCCCCTCAGCCCGGGCTCCGCTCGAACCGCCATGGTGTCTCCTGCAGCCCGCCGCAACGGCGTTTACCCAGAAAGAACGCGCCAAGATCACACGCGCCGACCGAACCCGAACCAGCACAGACGTACTATCACACCAGATCAGACGGCGCCCCGGCCGACCCGCGGGTCGAGCAGGGCGTGGGCGAGGTCAACGGCGACGTTGAGCAGCTGCACGATCCCGGCGATCAGCAGCACGGCGCCGAGGACCACGGGCAGGTCGCGGTCGAAGACGGCCTGGACGAGCAGGCGGCCGAGGCCGGGCCAGCCGAACATGCTCTCGATGATGAAGGCCCCGCCGAGCATATGGCCGAGGTGCAGGCCGACCATGGTGATCACCGGCACCAGACTGTTTGGCAGCAGGTGGCGGCCCCAGACGGCGCCGGCGCCGAGCCCCTTGGCGCGAGCGGTGCGCACGTAGTCGGCGCCGCGCACGTCGAGCAGGCTGGCCCGCACGAGGCGGGCCACCACGGCGGCGGAGGGCAGGGCCATGGCGACGGCGGGCAGGACCAGGTGGCGCGGGCTGCCGGCGCCCATGATCGGCAGCCAGCGCAGGGTGAGGCCGAAGACGAGCATGAGCATCAGGGCCAGCCAGAAGGTGGGCACGGCCTGCCCGAGGGTGATCAGCCCCATGACCGCCAGGTCGAATGGCCCGCCGGGCCGGGCGGCCGCCGCCGCGCCCGCGAGCCCGCCCACCACCACGGCGACGCTGATCGCCGCCAGGGCGAGGGTCAGGGTGTAGCCGAAGCGCTCGGCCACCAGGCCGCTGACCGGGCGCCCCGAGATGGCCGAGCGGCCGAGATCGCCCTCGAGCAGGGCGGCGGCCAGGAAGCGCCCGTAGCGGACGAGCAGCGGCGCGTCGAGGCCCATCTGGGCCCGCAGCAGCGCCACGTCCTCGGCGCTGGCGGTGTCGCCGGCGCGGGTGTCGGCGGCGTCGCCGGGGGCCAGCTCCAACAGCACGAAGCTGCAGAAGCTGACCACCAACAGCACCAGGGCTGCGCCGACGAGTCTGCGGGCGATCAGGGGGAGCATAGGGGTGCGTGGCCTCGCTACTTCACCGTCACGTCGTTGAGCAGCACGCGGCCCATTGCGCCGAGCCTCGCGCCCTCGAGGCGCGGGCTGAGGGCCAGCATATCTACCGGCGTGTAGAGGGGCTGCCAGGGCGCGTCGGCCATGATCAGCCTCTGGGCGTCCACATAGAGCCGGGCGCGGGCCTCGGCGTCGAGCTCCTGGGCGGCGGCGTTGAGCAGCGCGTCCACCTCGGGGTTGCTGTAGAAGACGCGGTTGGTGCTGCCGATGCGCTGCGAGTTCAGGTTGAGGTTGAGCACGTCGGAGTCGTTCGAGTCGTAGCGCCAGACCAGCAGATCGTACTGGCCCTCGACGGCGGCCTTGCCGGCGGCGGGGGCGTCGAGCTGGGTGATCGCGACCGGGACGCCGACGGCCTTGAGCTGGGCCTGGATGACCGTGGCCACGTCCTGGTTGGGGGCGCGGGTGAAGGTCAGCAGGGTCAGGGCGAGGGGCGCGCCGTCCCTGGCCCAGACGCCGTCGGCGCCTTTGGCGAAGCCGGCCTCGGCGAGCAAGGCCGCGGTCCGCGCCGGGTCGTAGGCGAGCTCGCCGGCCTGGAGGGCGGCGTCGAAGCCGAGCAGGGTGGTGGCCATGGGGGCGAAGGCGGGGGCGCCCTCGCCGCCGAGGGCGGCCTCGACCAGGGCGACCTTGTCAATGGCGTGGGCGAGGGCCTGGCGGACGCGAGCGTCGTCGAAGGGCGCCCTGGCGCAGTTGAAGCCCAGGTAGGCCAGGCCGTTGAAGTTCACCGGCTCGAGCACGACGTTGGCGTCGCCGCGCATGCGGGTGATGTGGTCGGGCTGGTTGAGGAACATCAGGTCAACCTCGCCGGCCTGGAAGGCGGCGAGCTGGGTGGCGGCGTCGGGGACGACCTTGAAGACCACGGTGTCGAGGTAGGGGGCGCCGCGGTTTTCCACCATGGGCGGGGCCCAGGCGTAGGCCTCGTTGCGCTCGAGGGTGATCGCCACGCCGGGCTCCCAACTCTTCAGCTTGAAAGGGCCGGAGCCGACAGGCTGCTGAGCGAACTGCTCGCCGGCGGCGGCCACGGCCGCGGGGCTGACGATGCTGGCGTAGGGCGAGGTGATCGTGCTGAAGAAGGTGGCCGAGGGCTGCTCGAAGAGGAAGCGCACCGTGCGGGCGTCCACGGCCTCGATGGCGGTCACGGCCTTGAGGCTGGCGGCCATGGGCGACTTGAGCTCGGGGCTGCGCAGGCGCTCGAAGCTGGCCACGACGGCCTGGGCGTCGAGGGGGGTGCCGTCGTGGAAGACCAGGCCCTGCTTGAGGGTGAAGTAGATGCTCTTCGCGTCCTGCGAGACCTCCCAGCGCTCGGCGAGGAGGGGCTGGATGCTGTTCTCGAAGTCCTGGGCGACCAGGGTGTCGAAGAGGTAGGGCAGGATCACATTCTGGCCGGAGCCCTGGGCGCCGGCCGGGTCGAGGCCGGTGGGCTCGGTGGTGATAGCCCGGGTGACCGAGCCGCCCCGGGCGGGCTCGGCGGCGGCGCCGGAGTCTGGGGCCGCGGGCGGCTGGGGCGCGCTGGGGGCGCCCGCGCAGGCGGCGAGGAGCAGGGTCAGGAGCAGCGCTGCGAGGAGTCTGGTGGCGTTCATTGACGTTCCTTCCGCGAACACTACTAGACCGTCTTGGAGAAGATCGGCCTGCCGGCGGTCTGGGGCAGGTGGGCGTCGAGCTCCATGCAGAGGTTGCGGATAAAGTAGCGGCCCAGGTCGGTGACGGCGATGCGCTCGCCGTCGGCGGTGACCAGGCCCTCGTCGGCGTAGGCGGCGACGCGGTCGAACGCCTCGCGCATGGCCTCGTCTGCGGCCATGGCGAAGGGCAGCTCGAGGTTGCACATCAGGTGGGTGATCGCGGCGCGGCGGCGCCGGTCGTCGTCGCTGAGGCGCATGCCGCGCACTACGGGCAGGCGGCCCTCGTCGAGGCACTTCTGGTAGCGGCCGAGGCCGGCGTCGTTCTGGACGTAGCAGCCGCCCAGGTCGCCGATCGAGCTGACGCCGAAGGCGACCATATGGGTGGCGGGGCGCAGGGTGTAGCCCATGAAGTTGCGGTGCAGGCGCCGCTCGCGGGCGGCCACGGCCAGCTCGTCGTCGGCGAGGGCGAAGTGGTCGAAGCCGATCCACTCGTAGCCGGCGCCGGTGAGGCGCTCGACGGCCTGCTGGAAGAGGCCGAACTTGGCGTAGGGCGCGGGGAGACCGGCGGCGTCCACGCGCTTCTGGTTGGCCTGGCGGTGGGGCAGGTGGGCGTAGCTGAAGCAGGCCAGCCGGTCGGGGCGCAGGCCGACGATGGCGTCAAGGGTCTCGGCGAAGACCTCGGCGCTCTGGTAGGGCAGGCCGTAGACCAGGTCAATGTTGACGCTGGCGAAGCCGAGCTCGCGGCTGGCCGCGTAGAGGGCCGCGGTCTGCGCGAAGGGCTGGATGCGGTCAATGGCGACCTGGACGCGCTCGTTGATGTCCTGGACGCCGAAGCTGACCCGGTTGAAGCCGAGCTCGCGGTAGAGGGCGACCTGCTCGCGGCTGCCGATGCGCGGGTCCATCTCGAGGGCCACCTCGCCGTCGCGGGCGATGGCGAAAGCGGCATCGAGCAGGCCCATCAGGCGGCGGGCCTGGGCCTCGCCGAGGAAGTTGGGCGTGCCGCCGCCCCAGTGGAGCTGGGCCACGCGCCGGCGCCCGCCCAGCAGCGGGGCGACGATGGCCAGCTCGCGCTCGACCCGGTCGAGGTAGCGGTCAACCACATGGGCGTGGCGGGTGACGGTTGCGTTGCAGCCGCAGTAGGCGCAGCGCTCGGCGCAGAAGGGCAGGTGGACGTAGACCGAGAGGGCCTCGTCGGGGGCGGCGGCCGTGGCGGCCAGGGCCGCGCGGTAGTCGGCCTCGCCGAACGTGTGGCTCCAGACCGGCACGGTCGGGTAGCTGGTGTAGCGCGGACCGGCCTTGTTGTAGCGGTCGATCTGCTCGGGCGTCACGCGCACACGGTTCATCGCTGGTCTCCTGCTCTTCGGGGGCCGCTACGGTTCGTCGTTAAGCCTTGTACACTATAGCGGCTCAGAGCCCGGGTTCCCGTGAAGAGGCGGATCCTGACGGTTGCGACTCGGCCACAATTCTATGCAAATCTATGCATTTGCGCCGTGTCGCACGAATAACTGGCCGACTAGCCGACCTGGCCGACGCCAATGCCCTCGAGGCGATCCTCCAGGTCCTCGTAGATCGCGCGCAGGCGCTCGAGGGTGGCCTCGTCGGCGTCCCAGAAGCCGCGGCCGCTTGCCTCGAGCAGGCGGCGGACCATGCCGGCAGCGGCGTGGGGGTTGAGCTTCGCCATGCGCTCACGCATGGCCTCGTCAAGCACGTAGGTCTCGGCGACGCCCTGGTAGACCCACCCCTCGACACTCTGCGTTGTCGCGCTCCAGCCATAGGTATTGCTGACCCTGGCCTCGATCTCGCGGGCGCCCTCGTAGCCGTGGGCGAGCATGGCCTCGTACCACTTGGGGTTGAGCAGCTTGGCGCGGGTCTCGAGGCGCACCATCTGGCTGAGGGAGCCGACGCGGCCGGCGGAGGCGGTGACGGCGTCGGAGACGAGCACCGCGGGCTTCTTGCCGCCGCGCAGGGTCTCGACGCTCTTGGTGACGCCGCCGAGGCTCTCGTAGTAGGTGTCTATGTCTGAGATGCCGACCTCGAAGCTATCTACGTTCTGGTAGCTGACGTCCACGGTGGCGAGGGCCCGCTCGAGCAGGGGGCGCGAGTCCTGCCACTCACCGCCCTTGCCGAGAGTGAAGCCCTTGCGGCTGAGGAAGGTCTCGGCGAGCTGGCCGTCGTCCTCCCAGGCGCCGCTCTCGACCAGGTGGTTGACGTGGGCGCCGTAGCTGCCGGGGGCATTGGCGAAGACGCGGGCGGCGGCCTCTTCGAGGGGGATGCCGAGCTCGGCGGCCTGGGCCAGGGCGTGGCGGCGCACCGCGTTGTGCTCGGGCGGCTCGTCGGCGGTGGCGGCGAGGCGGGCGGCCTTGTCAATCAGGCGCATCTGGTTGCCGAGCAGGTCGCGGAAGATGCCGCTGACGGTGACGACCACGTCCACGCGGGGGCGCCCCAGCTCGGCGAGGGGGACGAGGGCCACGTCGGAGACATTGCCGAGCTCGTCGGGGACGGGGCGGGCGCCCATCAGGGCGAGGACCTGGGCCACGCCCTCGCAGTCGCTCTTGAGGTTGTCGCTGCCCCAGAGGACCACGGCGACGCTCTCGGGCGGGGCGCCGGCGTCGGCGGCGGCGCGCTCGAGCAGCTCATCGGCCAGCTTGGCGGCGCGCTCGACGGCGAGGGCGGTGGGGGCGCGGGCGGGGTCGAGGCTGTAGACGTTGCGGCCTGTGGGCACCACAGCGGGGTCGCGCACGATGTCGTTGCTGGGCGAGGGGGTGACGAAGCCGCCGCGCAGGCCGTGGAGCAGGCCGGCCAGCTCGTGGTCGGCGCGCAGGCGGGCCAGCAGGTCGCCGAGGAAGGCGGCGAGGGGCGCCAGGTCGGCCCTGACCAGGCCGGGCACGGCCAGGGGGGCGCCGGCGACGAACTGGGCCACGGCCTCCTTGCAGATCTGCTCGACGCGGCGCCACTGCTCCTGGGCGGCGAGGTCGGCGGCGACGCGCTCGCGCAGGGCGGCGTAGTCGAGGCCGAGGCCGCGGGCGACCAGCTCGGGGAGGGTCGCCTCGGCGCCGCCGGCCCGGAAGCGGTGGAAGGCCGCGGTGAGGGCCAGGAGGTCAACCAGCTCGGCGGTGGCGGGGGGGCGGCCGAAGACGTGGAGGCCGGCGGGGATCATGCGCTGCTCGACCTGGAGCAGCTCGTGGGACAGCCTGGCGAGGTAGGCGTCGCCGGAGCCCTCGGGACCAACGACCAGAGACGAAGGACCGGTTTGCTCGCCACCGCCGCCCGCCGAAGCCCGGGCGCCGAGCATATCGCCGGCCCGGCCCTGGTCTTTGGTCCTTGGCCCTTGGTCCTCCGAGGCAAGCCCCAGCTTCTCGGCCAGCTCCTGAATAGACTCCAGCAGCAGCGGGTCGGGGCGCTGGCGGTAGCTGTCGAGGCTGTCCTTGAGCTGGCGCAGGCCCTTGTAGAGGCCGGCCTGCTGGAGGGGCGGGACGAGGTAGCTGACCAGGGTGGCGGCGCCGCGCCGCTTGGCGATGGCGGCCTCGCTGGGGTTGTTGACGCTATAGAGGTAGAAGTTGGGCAGGTCGCCGATCAGGCGCGAGGGCCAGTCGTCGGCGCCGAGGCCGACCTGCCGGCCGGGCATGAACTCGAGGGCGCCGTGGGTGCCGACGTGGACGACGGCGTGGGCGCCGAAGCCGTGGCGCAGCCAGGTGTAGAACGCGGCGAAGGCGTGGTTGGGGGCGGCGTCGCGGGCCATGAGCATGCGCATCGGGTCGCGCTCGTAGCCGAAGGGCGGCTGGACGCCGACGAAGACATTGCCGAGCTGGCGGCCGAGGATGTGGAGGCGCCGGCCATCGCTGAGCAGCTCGCCGGGGGCGCGGCCCCAGTGGGGCTCGATCTCGCTGTAGGCGGGGAAGAGGCGCCGGTAGTCGTCGGCGGCGAGGGTGGCGGCCACGTTGGCGTCGGCGCCGTGGGCGAGGGCGTTGCCGCCGACGACGAGCTGGCGCAGGGCCTCGGCGTCGGCGGGCAGCTCGACCATGTAGCCGTCGGCCTTGAGGGCGGCGAGGAGGTTGTGCAGGCTGCGGAAGACGTCGAGGTAGGCGGCGGTACCGACGTTGCCGAGGTTGGGCGGGAAGCTGAAGATCACAAGGGCGAGCTTCTTCTCGGCGTTGGGGGTGCGGCGCAGGGCGACGCGGCGGGCGACGCGGTCCGCGATCAGGGCGACCTCGGGGGCGGCGGGCACAAAGCCGTCGCCGGCGGTGGTAGGGCCGCCGTAGACGATCGGCTCGGCGGCGCCCTCGAGCTCGGGCACGGCCACGCTCAGGGCGGCCTGCACCGGGATGAGGCCGCCCCAGTCGGCGCGCCAGTCCTCGACGCGCTGGAAGGCCAGGGGCACGGGCGCCAGGTAGCCCACGTCGAGGGCGCCGAGGGCGGCGCGGGCGTCGGCCGGCCGGCTCTCGGCGGGGCCGCCCACCAGGGCGAAGCCCGAGGCATTGACGAGCAGGTCAACCGAGGCGGGCGCGTTATGGACCAAGGACGAAGGACCAAGGACCAACGCGGCATCCCGCTCAGCGCCGGCCAGCGATCGTGGGGCGCTTGCGCTCCGGCCCTGGTCTTTGGTCTTTGGTCTTTGGTCCTGTGCCGTGAAAAACGCATCGATCGCGGGGCGCATATCGAGGCCGGAGGCGTAGGCCAGGCGGGCCTCGAGGCCGCGGGCCTCCAGCGCGCGCACGAGGGCGTCGAGGTGGGCGGTGTTGCCGCTGAGGGCCACGGTGCGCAGGGCGAGCAGGCCGACGCTGCCGTTGGGGAAGCGGGCCTTCGCGCCCTTGCGCCAGCGCTGGTACTCGTCGAGCGTGGCGAAGGGGGTCGGGGCGTCGGGGTGGAAGAGGGCCTGCTCGGGGTAGCTGACGGGGTCGAGGACGGGCAGCTTGCCCTTGTGGCCGGGCACGTAGGCCTCGATCAGCAGGCAGAGGAGCCGGTAGAGGTTCTCGGGGGAGCTGTTGGTCCAGTACTGGTGGCTGACGATGTAGGTGTAGAGGTCGCGGGCCTTGCCGGGGATGAGCTTGAGCACCTTGCCGAGGTTGCGCAGCACGGCAAGCTGGCGGCGGGCCTCGCCGGCGCCGCCCTGGGGGCGCAGCTTCTTGGCCCACTGGCGCAGCAGGCCGCCGCGCTCCTCATCCTTCGCGGCCAGGCTGAACTTGCCGACGCGAGTCTGCCGGATCAGGGCGGGGTTCGAGGTGATCACCAGGATGGGGCAGCGGGCAGCGGCCAGGAGCGCCTCGAGGGGGCGCACGTATTCCTCGCCGAAGAGGCGGGCGCCGAAGACGAAGGCGGCGCCGTCGAGGTCGCGCTCGAGGCGGCGCCAGCCGGCCTCGTCCCGTAGGGCCGCGGCGTCGTAGCAGGCGATCGAGGCGGCCACGCCGTGCTCGGCGCGCAGGCGGACGGCGGCCTCGCGCAGGGCCGCGGCGTGGTTGCCGTCAATGGTGAGGAAGATGATGCGCATGGGCGTGATGCTGCGGGGAGGGCGCGGCCCTCCCCTTCAACCCTCCGCTAGTCCGCGGCGGCCACCTTCTGCCAGTTGCCGGGGCCCGGGTAGTTCGGGAAGCCCTGGAGGCCGCGCCAGCGGTTGGCCTCGGTGGTGTGCCGGGCGGGCAGGCGGAAGGTGGCGAGCAGGCGCAGGGCCAGAGCGGCGCGCAGGCGGGCGGCGTGGGCCTGGTTGAGGGCCCCGCCACGCTCCGCGAGGGCGTTGGCCTTCTGGTCGTACTCGGCCGCCTTGTCGAGGTGCTGGAAGAACTTCGGGTTGTCAACCGGCAGCGTCTCGGGGTAGACCTGGGTCGAGATGTCGTTGCAGAGCCGGATCACGTCCTGATCGTAGGCGCGCCAGTCGAGGCCGAGGGCCCGGTAGAAGTCGGCGCGGCGGCAGTCGTTCAGGTACATGGTCGCGTAGACGGCGAGGAGGAAGAAGCGGATCCAGCGCCGGTTGGCCGGGTCGTTCAGCAGCTCGGGCTGGCTGCGCATGAGCATCGAGAAGAATTCGCCGTGGCGGTACTCGTCGTTGCACCACTGCTCGAACCACTTGAAGATCGGGTGGATGATGTGCTGCTGGCTCTTCTCCAGGTGGCGGAAGATATGGATGTAGCGCGCGTAGCCGATCTTCTCGGAGAGGTAGACGGTGTAGAAGATGAACTTCGGCTTGAAGAAGGTGTACTTCTTGCGCTTCTGGAGCACGCCGAGGTCGAGCTGCACATTCAGGTCGGCCATGGTCTTGTTGAGGAAGCCGGCGTGGCGGCCCTCGTCGCGGCTCATGGTCTTGAAGATCGCCCGCATGGTCGGGTCCTTCAAGTGCTTGACCATCTCGGCGTAGAGGATGCAGCCGGAGAACTCGGCGGTGCAGGAGCGCTCGAGGAACTCGATGAAGAGGGGCCTGACCGGCATGTCGTCGAAGTTGGCCAGGAACTCCTCGTTGCGGCGAAAGTGGGTACGGTTGTAATCGCGCTCGAACTCGGCGCGGATCCACTCGAACTCGTCGCGCAGGCCGTTCTTGTCAATGTCGAGGGCGTCAATGGCCTTGAAGTCGGTGGTGTAGAAGCGCGGGGTGAGCACGGCCTCCTGCAGGGCGTGGCGGGTGGTCATGCTCAGGTCGGGCATCTGCTCCATCGGGTGCTCCTCCTGCGATTTCGGTTCGGGCGCCCTAGCTTGAGCGCCCATGTTGGGGCGCCGTTACGCCCCGACAGACGTCTGTGGTCCCATGGAGCGCGCCCTACGGGTGATCGACGAGCTCGTTGACCTCGATCAGGCTGCTGCGCTTGATCAGGGTGCGGCGGAGCCAGCTGGCCTTGAAGAGCTTGACGGGGCTGGTGTAGACGATCTCGCCGTGGGTCTGCCCCTGCACGTTCGGCATCTCGAGGATCTCGACCGTGTCGCCTGGCTGGATCTCCCACCCGGGGGGCAGGTCTACGTGGAGGTGGAAGTGCTCGTGCTCGCTCTGGAGGCGCACCGTGCCCTCGCCCACGCTGAGGGTCTCGCGCTCGTACCAGCGCCAGAGCAGGTAGGCGCCGGCGGCGAGCAGCCCCGCGGCCAACAGCTTGCGCATACGGTCCCCTTTCTTGTGACAGGTAGTGCAGACTTGGTACTACGGGCAGATGGCTCCGGGCCGTTCACGGCGGCCCCGGGCGGGGCCGGAGCGGTCAGGGGCGACGGGCCTCGACCAGGGTCACGTGGTAGAAGCCGCTGCTGACGCGCCGGGTGCGGCTGACGGCCATGCCGGCGGCCGCGAGGGTCTCGCGCACCAGGGCGTCCGGGATCATCTGGATCTCGGTGCGCCGCTGGCCCTTGGGGAAGATGGCCGCCGCGCGGTGCAGGGCGGCGAGCAGCGGGCTGTGGGGCGCGTAGGTGAAGAGCAGCGTGCCGTCGCAGAGGCCGGCCAGGTGGGCCAGCATCGGGGCGAAGCCGGCGGGCGGGTAGTGGATGAGCACGTCGAAGCAGGCCACGAGGCCGAAGCGCCCGGCGAGCTCGTCGAGGTCGGCCACGCGGCAGGTGACCCGCTCGGCCAGGCCGGCGGCATGGGCGGCGCCCGCCGTGGCCGCAACCATCTGGGGGGCGAGGTCGGCGGCGAGGACCTGGAAGCCGCGGCGGGCCAGGGCCAGGCTGAAGAGGCCCGTGCCGCAGCCGGCGTCGAGGGCCGTGAGCGGCGTGGCGGGGGGCAGGTCGGCGAGCCACCCGTCGGCGCAGGCGAGCATGGCGCTGTGGCCGACCCGGATCGAGCGGCGGATCGGCGACAGCGCGGCCTGGCCGTAGATGGCCGACCAGCGCTCGAAGCCGACGCCGTCGAAGTACTGGCGCAGCCGGGCCTTGTGCTGGGCAGTGTCCACGCGGCTTCCTGTGCTGCAGACGTCGCAGCTGTAGTACAGAGTGAGAACTACGGATGTTCATCGGGATTATAGCATAAAAGTCAACATTGAATGTCTATATGCAAAAGGTGTGCACCGGGTCAAAATAGGGCTTTTTGGCGTCCTGATGCCCGCGCCAGGGTGCAGAGTTGGCCGACGTATGGTATAAAATTCCTAATTTCACGAGAAATCGTTGACATGAGCCGCGCCGCGGGGTGCGTAAGGGCGGCTGCCGTGGCATACTTCTTGCGAAAGAGACCCGAATGCACCTGGCCTAGCTGACCGCACGAGAGGGGTATGCAGACTCCCACTACGACCCAGCACCGCACCCTGGCCGAGGCCGTCCCCAACATTGTCTGGACGACGGACGCGCAGGGCGCCGTGACCTACTTCAGCCGGCGCTGGTACGACTACACCGGGCAGACGGAGGCCGAGGCCCTGGGCTTCGGCTTTATCGAGGCACTGCACCCCGACGACCGTGAGCGCACCAGCGGCGCGTGGGAGCGGGCCTGGCGCGACGGCGAGCCGTACGAGATCGAGTACCGTATCCGCGGGCGCGACGGCAGCTACCGCTGGTTCATCGGCCGGGCCGCGCCCGTGGTGGACGAGGCCGGCCAGGTGGGCGAGTGGGTCGGCACCTGCACCGACATTGACGAGCAGAAGCGCAGCCGCGAGGGCCTGGCCTTCCTGGCCCACGCCAGCGCCCTCCTCGCCAGCTCGCTCGACTACGAGGAGACCCTGATCAGCCTGACGCGCCTGGCGGTGCCCCACATCGCCGACTGGTGCGCGATCGACCTGCGCGAGGGCGACGGCACGATCAGGCGCCTGGAGGCGGCCCACGTGGACCCCGCGAAGGTCGCCCTGGCCCGCGAGATCATCCAGCGCTACCCCCACGACCCCGACGCCCCGGCCGGGGTGCCGGCGGTGATCCGCTCGGGCCGACCCGAGATCGTGCCGGTGATCACCGAGGAGATGGTCCGCGCGGGCATCCCCGACCCCGACATGCTCGAGGTCTTCCTGAACCTGGGGCTGCGCTCATCAATGGTGGTGCCTCTGGCGGCCCGCGGGCGCGCTTTCGGCGCCCTGACCCTGGTGAGCGCCGAGTCGGGCCGCTACTTCAGCGAGGCTGACCTGCGCCTGGCCGAGGACCTGGCCCGCCGCGCGGCGACCGCGATCGAGCACGCCGAGCTGTACCGCGAGCTCAGGCAGTTCCGCGAGACCCTGGACCGCACGGCCGACTGCGTCTTTATGTTCGACGCCGAGACCCTGCGCTTCTTCTATGTCAACCAGGGCGCGGTCGAGCAGGTGGGCTACGACCGGGACGAGCTGCTCGGCATGACCCCGCTCGCGATCAAGCCGCGCTACGACGAGGCGAGCTTCCGGGCTATGATCGCGCCCTTGATCGCGGGCGAGCTGCCCCTGCAGAGCTTCGAGACCGTCCACCGCCACAAAGACGGCCACGAGGTTGAGGTCGAGATCGCGCTCCAGTACGTGGACCCGCCCGAGGGCGACCCGCGCTTCGTGGCGGTGGGGCGCGACATCGGCGAGCGCAAGACGATCGAGCGGGCCCTGGCCGAGCAGGCCAAGACCCTGCGCTCCCAGGCCCGCCTGATTGACCTGGCCCACGAGGCGATCATCGTGCGCGACGCCGGCGGCACGATCACCTCGTGGAACCGGGGCGCGGAGGAGCTGTACGGCTGGAGCGCCGCCGCCGCCCTGGGCCGCACCACCCACGAGCTGCTGGCGACCCGCCGCGAGGACGGCACGCCCTTCAGCGTGATCGAGCAGTCCGAGATCCTGGGGTCCGCCAGGAGCTGGGAGGGCGAGCTGATCCACACCCGCAGCGACGGGCGCGCGATCATCGTCGAGAGCCGCCAGGCAGCGGTGCAGAGCCCCGACGGCAGCCTGCAGATCCTGGAGATCAACCGCGACGTGACCGGGCGCAAGGAGGCCGAGGAGGCCCTGCGGGCGAGCGAGCGGCGCTACAGGGCCCTGGCCGACGCCATGCCCCTGCTGGTCTGGATATCCGACCCCACGGGCAAGCTGATTGACGCGAACCAGCCCTGGGCCGCCTACACGGGCTTCACGCCGAGCACTCTGGGGCCGGAGGGATGGGCCAGGCTGGTACACCCCGACGACCTCGAGCTGACCGCGCGGCGCTGGCGCGAGGCCATGGAGACCGGGGGCACCTTCGAGGTCGAGCAGCGGCTGCTGCGCTTCGACGGGCGCTACCGCTGGCACCTGGTGCGGGCCCAGGCCGTGCACGATGCGGCGGGCCGGGTGGACTACTGGGTCGGTACGAACACCGATATTGACGAGCAGAAGCGGGCCGAGGCTTTCGCCCGCGAGCGCGGGGACGTGCTGGCGCGTACGACGCGCCTGCTCGAGGAGCGCAACCGCGAGCTGGACCAGTTCGCCTACATCACCTCGCACGACCTGAAGGCGCCGCTGCGCGGGATCGCCAACCTGGCCCAGTGGATCGAGGAGGACCTGGGCGACCACGCCACCGACGAGATCCGCTCGCAGCTGGAGCTGCTGCGCGGCCGGGCCCACCGCATGGAGGCCCTGATTGACGGCATCCTGCAGTACTCGCGGGTGGGACGCACGAGCGACAAGCTCGAGCCCGTGGACGTGGGCGAGCTGCTGGAGGAGGTGGTTGACCTGTTGGCGCCACCGCCCGAGGCGACGATCACGGTCGGGCCGGGCATGCCGACCCTGCTGACGGACCGCGTGCAGTTGAGCCAGGTGTTCGCCAACCTGATCGGCAACGCGCTCAAGCACCACGGCGGCCCCGACGCCACGGTGACGGTCAGCGCGCGGACCCTCGGCGACGGCTACGAGTTCGCCGTGGCCGACAGGGGGCCGGGGATCGCGCCCCAGTACCACGACCGTATCTTCGGCATCTTCCAGACCCTCGCCTCGCGCGATCGGGTCGAGGGCAGCGGCCTGGGGCTGGCCCTGGTGAAGAAGATGGTCGAGCGCCAGGGCGGCCAGATCCGGGTCGAGTCGGAGGAGGGCCAGGGGGCGACCTTCTTCTTCACGTGGCCGGCCGGCCGGCCTGAGCACTACCAGCTATGAGCACCAAACTCTTGAACATTCTCCTCGTGGACGACGACGACGTGGACGTGATGAACGTGCAGCGGGCCTTCAAGCGCAACAACATCATCAACCCGCTGCATATCGCCCGGGACGGCATCGAGGCCCTGGAGCTGCTGCGCGGCGACAGCGTACCCAAAGAGCGCCGGCTCATCCTGCTCGACCTGAACATGCCGCGCATGAACGGGCTCGAGTTTCTGCGCGAGCTGCGCGATGACCCCGAGCTACGCGCGCTGACGGTGATCGTGCTGACCACCTCGGACGACGAGCGCGACAAGGTCGAGGCTTACAACCTGAATGTGGCGGGCTACATCATCAAGCCTGTGACCTTCCTGGCCTTCGTCGAGGCTATGGCGGCACTCAACAAATACTGGTCGATCAATGAGCTACCCTGACACCCCAGAGCCGATCAGCCTGCTAATCGTTGACGACGACGAGCTCGACCGGCGGGCGGTGCAGCGGGCCCTGCGCCAGAGCGGCCTCGACGTGACGATCAGCGAGGCCGAGGAC
>DAOLDO010000060.1:0-14247 GCA_035327325.1 Chloroflexaceae bacterium
TCTCGCCGAAGCGCTGGCCGCCGAACTGGGCCTTGCCGCCGAGGGGCTGCTGGGTCACCAGGCTGTAGGGGCCGGTCGAGCGGGCGTGGATCTTGTCCTCGACCAGGTGGGCGAGCTTGAGCATGTAGGCGTAGCCCACGGTCACGGGGTGGTCGAAGTGCTCGCCGGAGCGCCCGTCGTACAGCGTCACCTTGCCGTCGTTGGGCAGGCCGGCGTCCACCAGGTGCGTCTTGATCTGGTCCTCGCTGGCCCCGTCGAAGACCGGCGTGGCCACGCGGAAGCCGAGGCGCGCCGCGGCCCAGCCCAGGTGGGTCTCGAGGATCTGGCCGATGTTCATGCGCGAGGGCACGCCGATCGGGTTGAGGATGATGTCCACGGGGCGGCCGTCGGGCAGGAAGGGCATGTCCTCGATCGGCAGCACCCGGCTGACCACGCCCTTGTTGCCGTGGCGACCGGCCATCTTGTCGCCCGCGCTTATCTTGCGCTTCTGGCAGAGCAGCACGCGCACGGTCTGGTTCACGCCGACGGGCAGCTCGGCGCCCTCGTTGCGCGAGAAGACCTTGACGTCAATCACCTTGCCGCGCACGCCGTTGGGCACCCGCAGCGAGCTGTCCTTCACCTCGCGGGCCTTCTCGCCGAAGATCGCCCTGAGCAGGCGCTCCTCGGCCGTCAGGTCCGTCTCGCCCTTGGGCGTGATCTTGCCGACCAGGATGTCGTTGGGCTGCACCTCGGCGCCCACGTAGATGATGCCCCGCTCGTCGAGGTTGCGCAGGCTGTCCTGGCCAACGTTGGGGATGTCGCGGGTGATCTCCTCGGGGCCGAGCTTGGTGTCGCGGGCCTCGACCTCGTACTTCTCGATGTGGATCGAGGTGAAGATATCCTCGCGCACCAGGCGCTCGCTCACCAGGATGGCGTCCTCGAAGTTGCCGCCCTCCCAGGGCATGTAGGCCACCAGCACGTTCTGGCCCAGGGCCAGCTCGCCGTTGTCGGTCGAGGAGCTGTCGGCGATCACGTCGCCGGCCTGCACGCGCTGGCCTTTCATCACAGCCGGGCGCTGGTTGATGCAGGTGTCCTGGTTCGAGCGCATGAACTTGCGCATGCGGTACTCGCGCTCGTAGCCGTCCTCCTCCTCGATCACGATCCGGTCGCCCGTGGCGCTGAGCACCACCCCGGCCTGCCTGGCCACCACCACCTGGCCCGAGTCGCGGGCGGCGCGGAACTCCATGCCGGTGCCGACGATCGGCGCGTCGGGGCGCAGCAGCGGCACGGCCTGGCGCTGCATGTTCGAGCCCATCAGGGCCCTGTTGGCGTCGTCGTGCTCGAGGAAGGGGATGAGCGCCGTCGAGACGCTGACCACCTGCTTCGGCGAGACGTCCATGTAGTCAATGCGGTCCACCCGCTCCTGCACGAACTTCTCCGCGAAGCGGCACGAGGCCGTGAGCTGCACGAAGCGGTTGTGCTCGTCAATCGGCGCGTTGGCCTGAGCCACGACGAAGCGGTCCTCCTCGTCGGCGCTCAGGTACTCCACCTCCTGCGAGACCACGGGCTGGATGCGCACCGACTTCAGGGGCAGGTCGGCGACGCGCTCGGCCAGGGCCCGGTTGATCTCGGCGCCGGCCTCGGCCAGGGTCTCGCCGCTGTCGGGGTCGGTGATGTCCTCGCGCAGGATCTGGCCGCGCAAGAGGCCCACGGCGATGCGCTTGGCCGTCGGCTCGTCCACCCGGCTGCCCTTGGCGGCGATCAGGTCGCCGGTGCGCAGGTCGCGCACGTCGCGCAGCAGCAGGCCCCGCTCCTTCCAGACCGGCGCGTTGTCAACCGCGTTGTAGACCTTGCGGTAGGGCGTCTCGAGGAAGCCCATCTCGTTGACCCGCGAGAAGGTTGACATGGTGCCGATCAGGCCGATGTTCGGGCCCTCGGGCGTCTCCACCGGGCAGATGCGCCCGTAGTGGCTGTGGTGTACGTCGCGCACCTCGAAGCCGGCCCGGTCGCGGCTCAGGCCGCCGGGGCCCAGGGCCGAGAGGCGGCGCTTGTTGGTCAGCTCGGCCAGGGGGTTGGTCTGGTCCATGAACTGGCTGAGCTGCGAGCCGCCGAAGAACTCGCGCATCGCGGCCACCACCGGGCGGATATTGATCAGCCCGTTCGGGGTGGCTCCGTCCGGGTCCTGCAGCGACATGCGCTCCTTGACCACGCGCTCGAGGCGCAGCAGGCCAACGCGGAACTGCTGCTGGATCAGCTCGCCCACGGTGCGCACGCGCCTGTTGCCCAGGTGGTCAATGTCGTCGGCGCGGCCGTGGCCGTTGTTGAGCTGGATGATCTGCTCGACGATGCGGAAGATGTCGCGCGGTAGCAGCACGCGCACCGCCATGCTCGGCGCGCTCGACGTCCCGTCGCGGCGCAGGTCGCGCTCCCACAGGTTCTTGTTCAGCTTGTAGCGGCCGACCTTGGCCAGGTCGTAGCGGCGCGGGTTGAACAGCAGCGACTCGAGCAGCGAGCGGGCGTTCTCGAGGGTCGGCGGGTCGCCCGGGCGGAGCCGCTTGTACAGCTCCATCAGGGCCTCTTTGCTGTTGTGGGCCGGGTCCTTGTCGAGGGTCGCCTGGGTGTAGGGGTGCTCGGGCACCGTGTCCACGTGGCGCAGCAGCTCGAGGATCTGCTCGTTGTGGCCGTGCTGGTCCAGCTCGTTGTCGGGCACCCAGCGGCCGTTGCCGTCCTCCTCGGCCTGCCAGGCCATGATCGCCCTGAGCAGGATGGTGACCGGGATCTTGCGCTTGCGGTCCACCTTCACGCTGACCACGTCGCGCTTGTTGGTCTCGAACTCGAGCCAGGCGCCCCGGTTGGGGATCAGCTTGGCCGAGTGCAGCGAGCGGCCGCTCGTCGGCTCCTTGTCGTCCTTGAAGTAGACGCCGGGCGAGCGGATCAGCTGCGAGACCACCACGCGCTCGGCGCCGTTGTAGATGAAGGTGCCGTTGTCGGTCATCACCGGGAAGTCGCCCAGGAAGATCTCCGACTCCTTGATCTCGCCGGTGCTGAGGATGCGCAGCTCGACGTTCACCCGCAGCGGCGCGGCGTAGGTCAGGTCGCGCTCGCGGCACTGGAACTCGTCGAAGCGCGGCTCGCCGAAGGCGTAGTCTTTGAAGTGCAGCTCGAGGTTCTTGCCGGTGAAGTCGGTGATCGGCGAGATCTCCTCGAAGAGCTCGCGCAGGCCCTCGCGCCGGAACCACTCGAAGCTGTTGACTTGGGTCTCGATCAGGCGCGGCACCTCGATCGCGTCATGGATCTGGGCGAACGAGCGCCGCTCGATCCTGCGCGTGCGCGGCCCGTTGGCGCCGGGGTCGATCGGGGCGATCAACGGCTGCAGCACCACAGACTCAATCAACGGGGGCATACTCACCTCTCTCAGTCGTCGTCGCCTGGGCCGAAGCCCAGACCCTCGGCTCTCGACGCTGCGTACTGGCTCCGTGGAAAACAGAAAGCGCCGGTCATCGGCGTTGACCCGGGGAGGGGCGGCCTGAACGACTGGCGGGCGGGGACTAGACAGCTTTTCGTAGCAGGGGCGCCTGCTGGCGCGCACGTGGCCGGGCGGGTGCTGGTCAACCGTGCTCCCGCCGCCGTCGGGGGGACGGCGGGGTGTCGCCTGTGACAGTGATCAACTGCGAACGAAGAATATAACATCTTCTCCGGGGATTGTCAAGCCCTGGCGCAGGCCAAAAGAAATACCCGGGCCCCTGTGCCACCCGCCTCGGTATTCTACCACAGCTTGCCCCGCGCCGCATGGCCCGGTTGCGACTTTGCAAACTTGGTGGAGATGATGTGCATATTGTTGACGCACGGTTGTTTATAGGCTAAGATGAGGGCCGGAAAGAAATGTTTTTTGCAAGAATAATCCAGGGCTCAGGGACCGACGGCGCCTCGGCTGCGTCCGCCACCGGCCACCTGCCAGGAGGCCCCATGAACGAGTCGCAGGCTCGCACCGCCTACATCGCCTCGATCGACCACCTGATCCGCCAGATCACCTGGCAAAGCCACAAGCAGCTCCTCCAGACCCTCTCGCGCCCCGAAATCGGTCTGACCATGCCCCAGATGGTGACCCTCTTCGCGATCCGCGGCGCCGGCACCTGTCGCATGAGCGAGCTCGCCGAGATCACCCAGCAGTCCGCCGGCACCCTCACCGGCATCGTTGACCGCCTGATCGACGACGACCTCGTCGGCCGCGTGCGCGACCTCGACGACCGCCGCGTCGTCCAGGTCACCCTCACCTCCCACGGCGAGGAGCGCCTCGCCAGGGTCGAGCAGGCCCGCCGCGAGGATCTCGACCGCATGCTCCAGCGCTTCGACGACGAACAGCTCGACGCCCTCGACGACCTGCTCCGCATGCTCAGCGCCGGCATCCACGAGCTGCTCAGCGGTGTCCCCCTCCCCCTCAACGACCGCGAGCACGCCCAGAGCCCCTTCTCGCCCTTCAGCGCCTAGCGGCGTGACCCGCCCCGCCGCGGGGCGGAGGGCCGCAGCGCCGCTCCTTACAAGCTGGCGCGCCCTGGTTGGCCGCGCGGTGGGCGAGAGCTGCTATACTGACGGCGGACAGGTCGGCGCCGGTGCCACAGGAGCCCCCCGACCCCGCTGGCTTTTGCATGTTGCCTGTTGCATGCTCATGCGCGTTCTCATCACCGGCTCGAGCGGCCAGATCGGCACCAACCTCGCCCTGCGCCTGCTGGCCGAGGGCCACAGCGTCTTCGGCGTTGACCGCCGGGTCAACCCCTGGACCGACGCCTTCCCCACCCTGCTCCAGGACCTCGCCGTCCCCCAGCGCGAGTTCCGCGCCGGCATCGGCGGCGCCCCCTACCCCCCCTGCGACATCGTCGTCCACCTCGCCGCCAACGCCAAGGTCTACGAGCTGGTCGAGCAGCCCTACCGCGCCCTCGAGAATATCAACATCACCTTCAATGTCCTCGAGTACTGCCGCGCCAACGCCCTGCCCGTGATCTTCTCCTCCTCCCGCGAGGTCTACGGCGACATCAAGCGCTACTTCACCGACGAGACCAGCGCCGACTTCAGCTACACCGAGAGCCCCTACTCGGCCTCCAAGATCTCCGGCGAGGCCCTGATCTACTCCTACGCCCGCTGCTACGGCCTGCCCTACCTCGTCTTCCGTTTCTCCAACGTTTACGGTCGCTACGACAACGACATCGAGCGCATGGAGCGGGTCATCCCCCTCTTCATCCGTCAGATTGACCGTGGCGAGCCCGTCACCGTCTTCGGCCGCGAGAAGGTTCTCGACTTCACCTACGTTGACGATTGCGTGGACGGGATCGTGCGCGGCATCGGCCGCCTCCTCGCCGGCGAGGTCGCCAACCGCACGATCAACCTGGCCTTCGGCGAGGGCAACTCCCTCGTCCGGATGGCCGAGCTGGTGGGCGAGGCCCTGGGCCGCCGCCCCGAGATCATCGTCGCCCCCGCCAAACGCGCCGGCGAGGTCAGCTACTACGTGGCCGACATCTCGCTGGCCCGCGAGCTGCTCGGCTATACCCCCAGCGTCCCCCTCGCCGAGGGGGTGCGCCGCGCCGTCGCCTGGTCGCGCGGCCAGGAGCGCGCCCTATGACCGAGCGGCAGCAGGCCCGCCGTCGCGAGCGTCGCCCCCGCCAGGGCGACAGCGCCGACCTGCTGCGCCTCGCCGCCGCCGAGACCTCCGCCGCTCAGGTCGCCAGCCTGCTTAAGCTCTCCTCCTCCTTGGTCTCCGCCCTCGACCCCCACGCGATCCGCTCGACCCTGGTCGCGCGCCTGGTCGAGGCCCTGCCCTCGGTGCAGGCCGGCATCCTCTGGCTCGACCACAACGGCCGCCTGCGCCCCAGCGCCTGCTTCGGCCTGCCCCTCGACCAGCCCACCGAGCAGGCCCTCATGGCCTGCGCCCTGCGCTCCGGCGAGGGCCTGGCCGGCCAGGCCCTCCAGCGCGCCGAGCCCCAGATCGTCGAGACCAGGCTCGGCTACCGCGACACCGCCGAGCAGCCCGGGCCCGCCAACGATCAGCTCTTCCACCAGATCGGCGAGCAGCTCCCCCGCCGCCTCACCGCCGCCGCCGTGCCCCTGCGCGTCGGCGCCGAGACCCTCGGGGTGATCGAGCTGATCAACCTCGGCGACCAGGGCGGCGCCCCCCCCTGGCGCCCCCTCGAGCGCGCCGACCTGCCCGTCCTCCAGGCCTTCGCCAACCTGGTCGCCTCGGCCCTCAAGAACGCCCAGCTCTACGCCGAGGCCCAGCGCAGCGAGCGCCGCCTCAAAGCCTTCGACGCCGTGGTCACGGCGATCCAGACCGCCGCCGACCTGCCCGACCTCGTGCGCTCCGTGCTCGACGTCGTCCTCGCCCTCGTGCCCGCCTCCGCCGGCGCCCTGCTCCTGCTCGACCCCGTCGCCGACCGGCTCGACCTCGCGGCCCAGCACGGCCTCCCCCCCGGCGCCGCCGAGCGCTTCGCCCACATGGCCGTCGCCGAAGCGCCTTGCGCCGAGGTGGTCCACTTCGGCCAGCCCATGCAGCGCCCCCTGCTCGAGGAGCGCGGCGAGGGCCCCTTCCTCGCCGCCGGCATGGCCGCCTGTGCCTACTTCCCGCTCCTCGCCGGCGGCAGCGTGGCCGGCGTCCTGGCCCTCTTCGGCGGCGGCGGCCTGACCGCCGCGGGCGACAAGGATCTGCTCATGCCGATCTGCAACCAGGTCGGCTTCGCCATCGCCAATGTGCGCCTCTACGCCGACAGCACCAGCGAGCGCCGCAAGCTCAACACGGTCGTCACCTCGATCGCCGAGGGCGTGGTCCTCTGCGATGCCAACGGCCGCCTGACCCTCGCCAACGAGTCGGCCCTGGCCCTGCTCGGCCTCGACTCACTACCCTTCGAGCAGCCCCTCGCCGCCATGCCCGACTTCTACGGCATGCGCGACCTCGAGGGCCGCCCCCTCGAGCTCGCGCAGCTGCCCTTCGCCAGGGCCCTCGCCGGCGAGCTCTTCCAGGACTACAGGCTTCAGCTGCGCGGCGCCAGCGGCGACGAGACGGTGATGAGCTTCAGCGGCGCCCCCGCCCGCGCCGACGACGGCTCGATCGAGGGCGCCGTGGTGGTCTTCCGCGATGTCACCGCCAGCCAGAAGCTCGAGCGCGCCAAGGACGAGTTCCTCGCCGTGGCCGCCCACGAGCTGCGCAGCCCCCTGGCCGCCGTCCGCAGCTACGCCGATCTGCTCCTGCGCCGCGAGCAGCAGCGCGCCGAGGCCGACTCGCGCGACCTCCACGGTCTCACCATCCTCACCCAGCAGGTTACCCATATGCTGCGCATGGTTGACAACCTGCTCGATGTCTCGCGCATTGACGCGGGCCAGCTCGACCTGCAGATCCAGCCGGTCAATCTGATCACCCTGGCCGCCCAGGTGCTCGACCAGCAGCGCCCCGCCGCGGGCGCCCGCGCCCTTGTCCTCGAGGCCGAGCAGGAGACGATCACGGTCGCCTGCGACACCCTGCGCATCAGGCAGGTCCTCACCAACCTGGTCAGCAACGCGGTCAAGTACAGCCCCGCCGAGAGCACGATCACCGTGCGCCTGCGCCGCCTCGACGGCGACTCGCCCGAGGCCGCCGAGCTCGAGCTCCCCTGGCCCGCGGCCCTGGTCTCCGTCACCGACGAGGGGGCCGGCATCGCGCCCGAGCAGCAGCAGCGCCTCTTCCAGCGCTACTACCGCGCCCGCTCCGGCAGGGCCGAGGGCCTCGGCCTCGGCCTCTACCTCAGCCGCCAGTTCGTGCAGATGCACGGGGGCCTGATCTGGGTCGAGAGTGTCGAGGGCGCCGGCAGCACCTTCGCCTTCGCCCTGCCCCTGCCCGACGAGCCCGCCTCAGCCGAGGATGTGTAGCGACGGCGGCGCGCCGCCACCCGTGAGCGAGCGATGAAGTATAAGTCCCACATTCAGAACCTGCCCGCCTACAAGCCCGCCAGGTTGATTGGCGGGCCCGCCGCCGACCTGGTCAAGCTCTCGTCGAACGAGAACCCCCTTGGCCCCTCGCCCCGGGCCGTCGCCGCCCTCCAGGCCGCCGCCGCCAATGTCCACCGCTACCCCGACTCGGGCAGCCTCGCCCTGCGGGAGGCCCTCGCCGACCATGCCGGCCTCGCCCTCGCCAACGTCACCTGCGGCAACGGCTCCGACGAGCTCGTCCTGCTGATCTGTCTGGCCTTCCTCGACCACGGCGACGAGGTGGTGATGGCCGAGGGCACCTTTATCAGCTACCTGCTGCGCGCCCTCGAGCTCGACGCTCGCCCCGTCCGCGTGCCCCTCAGGTCCTACGCCCACGACCTCGAGGCCATGGCCGCGGCGATCACGCCGCGCACCCGCGTGCTCTTCCTTTGCAACCCCAACAACCCGACCGGGACCACCAGCGGCGCCGCCGAGGTCGCGGCCTTCCTCGCCCGCGTGCCCGACGACGTGCTCGTGGTGGTGGACGAGGCCTACGTCGAGTTCGCGACCAGGCCCGACTACCCCGACCTGCTGCCCGCCATTCGCGAAGACCGCCCGAACCTGCTGCTGCTGCGCACCTTCGCCAAGATCCACGGCCTGGCGGGGCTGCGCCTCGGCTACGCCTATGGCCACCCCGACCTGGTCGCCTACCTCGAGCGGGCCCGCCCCACCTTCAACATCAACCTCCTGGCCCAGGTCGCGGGCGTCGCCGCCCTGGCCGACGCCGAGCACGTGGCCCGCAGCAGGGCCCACGCCGACGCCAGCAGGGCCTTCTTTCTCGCCGAGTTGCTGGCCATGGGCCTCGACCCGATCCCCGGCGAGACGAACTTCGTCGCCGTGCCCGTGGGGGACGACGGCGCCGTGAGCGATGGGCTGCGCGAGCGCGGCTTCACGGTCACGCCCCTCGCCGGCTGGGGCCTCCCCGGCCTGATCCGCATCAGCTTCGGCACCGATGAGCAGAACCGGGCCTTCGTCGCGGCCCTCCGCGCGACCCTGAAGAGCTAATCCTATGGCTGAGCTAACCTGCCCGAGCTGCGGCAAGCAGCTGACCGAGTACACCCGCTTCTGCCCCGAGTGCGGCGCCCGCCTGCCCGAGCCCCAGGCGCCCACGCCGCCCCCCGGCGGCCTGCGCACCGTCGTCCTGCCCCCCGCCGACGCGCCGGAGGCGCCCGCCGAGCCGCCAACTCAGCCAGCGGAGCCCGTTGCGTTCCCGCCGACGGTGCGCCTCGACCCGCCCGCGGCCCCGCAGCCCGCGGCCCCGCCCCTCAGCCTGCCGCCCGCCGCCGGCCACCCCGAGGCCGGCCAGGCGCAGGGAGGGGGCGGGCGCCGCAGCCTCTGGTGGATCCTCGGCGGCGTCGGCTGTCTGACCGTGCTGCTCGTCGGCGCCTGCGTGAGCATCGGCGCCCTCACCATTATCGGCCGGAGCGCCGTGACCGGCGTCGAGCTGGCCGCTACCCCAGTGGCTGGCGGCGGCGGCATCGTGCCGGGCGACTCGCCCCTGGCCGGCGGCGGCCTGCTGCTCGAGGACGACTTCAGCGACGAGGGCACCAGCAACCTCGATGTCTTCGAGGACGCCACCTCGCGCTCGGCCTACGAGAGCGGGGCCTACGTGCTCGAGGTCAAAGCGGCCGAGACCGTCGTCTGGTCCCTGGTCGGCGGCCCCTACAGCGACATAAGCGTCGAGGTCGAGGCCGAGGTGCCCGCCGACTCCGATATGACCTCCGCGGGCGTGGTCTTCAACTACCAGGACGGCGACAACTTCTACCTGTTCAGCGTCTCGAATGACGGCTACTACGTGCTCGAGATGCTGCAGGGCGGGGACTGGGTCACGCTGATTGACCCCACGCTCTCGGAAGAGGTGGACGCCGCGCGCAACACGCTGCGCGTCGAGACGCGGGGCGGCCGGATCGCCCTCTACGTCAACGGGGCCCTGCTGGAGGAGACAACCGACAGCACCTTCGCCTCGGGCGACGTGGGCCTCGCGGTGAGCACCTTCCCCGACAGCACCGGCACCGTCCGTTTCGACAACCTGGTGATCGCCAGGAGCGAGTAGCCCGCGCGGGGCCTCAGGCGGGCGCGTCGCCGGGGGGCGGCGCGGACCCGTCGCGGGCGAGGAGCTGGCGGGCTCGCTGGTGCGAGCGCTCGAGCAGGCTGGCGACCACGCGCTGCTCGCTCACCACGCTGCGCCGCTGGGCCTCGCAGCTGTCGGTCTGAGCGATGGCCGCCGCCAGGTCGTCGCCGACGGCGCGCAGGCGGGCGGTGGCCTCGTCGGCGAAAGGGGGCCGCGGCACGACCAGCTCGAGGGCCGCCTCGAGACGCCGCACCTCGGCGAGCAGGGCCCGCGGGGTGCTCGCCGCGCCGGGCTGCGCGGGCGCGACGAGCGGCCCGTAGGGCGCGTCGCCGCTCTGGCCCTCGAGCCGGCTCTGCACGGTCCTGTAGGCGCGCTGGGCGGCCACCTCGCACGACCAGCGCCGCGCGAGGGCGGCCTGCCAGGCCGCCAGGGCGCCCTCGGCCCGCTGGCTCTGCTCGAGCATGGCCTCGTGGAGGGCCTGGCAGTGGCGCAGCTCCTCGTCGAGCGAGGGCGAGCGCCCGCGGTGGCGCTCCAGCAGGTCGAGGATCTGGCGTGCCGAGAAGGTGGGGTCCGCGGAAGGGGTCAGCGACAGCATCACGACAGGTCCTTTCGGTGAGGGTGGCCCGGCGCACCCGTCTCTTGTATGGTACCTGTCGCCCTCCTGAGCGTCCATAGTACTTGCGTCGCAATCCGCGCTGGGACTACGATGGCTGGTCGTAGTACTCACGCCTGGGGGCCCTATGCTACAATGCCCCTAGCTGCATCCAGCGCGGGCGGCGGCGCGTCATATCCTCGGACAGCGCGGCAGCTGTAACTCTCAAGAGCGTCCAGGGAGGCGTCCCGATGGGGTTTCTCGATAACATCAGCAAGCAGATTTCGCAGGGCGTGGACCGGGCCAAGTTCGAGGCCGAGAAGTTTCAGAAGACGACCAAGCTCCAGGGCGAGGTGAACGAGTTCCGTCGCCAGCTGGACGGGAAGCTGGGCGAGCTGGGCCAGCGGGCCTACGAGCTGCAGCGCGCCGGCCAGATCAACTCGCCCACCATCGCCGAGCTCGCCAGCGCCATTGACCAGCTGCGCGGCGCGCTGCTGGCCAGGGAGGAGGAGCTGAAGAGCGCCCAGGCCGAGGTCTTCGAGGAGCCGCCCCCGGCCGCAGGGAGCCCGCCCCCGGCCCAGCAGGTGCCGATCAGCTACGAGCAGCCGGCCCCGCAGCCGGCGCCCAGCAGCAAGATCTGCGGCGTCTGCAGCTTCCAGATGCCTGGTACGGCCATGTTCTGCCCGAACTGCGGCACCCGCGTGGCGTAGAACGCACGGGTAGAGCCGCGCCGGTAGAGCCGTCCCGCCGGGGCGGCTCTACCGGCGCGCGCCGTTCGCCGTGGCGACGACGGCCTGCTCCAGGGCCTCCTGGGGCGTGCGAGCGATCTGCGCGCCCACCAGCGTGATGCCAAGCTGGGTGATCGTCGCGGCGATGCTCGCCGAGATGCCGGTGATCGTCACCTCGCAGCCCAGCAGTCGCACGGCCTGGACGGCCCGCAGCAGCGCGTGGGCCACGGCAGTGTCCACCGCGGGCACCCCCGCGATGTCGAGGACCACCATGCGCGTCCGCTTCGCGCTCACCTCGCGCAGCAGCCGCTCGGTGAGCAGGTCGGCGCGCCTGCTGTCGAGATGGCCGACCACGGGGGCCAGCAGCACGCCCTCGGCCAGGGCCACGGCGGGGGTCTCGAGGGTCGCCACCAGGTCGAGCAGGCGGCGCTGCTCGTCGTTCTGGCGGGCCAGCTCTTCGGCCTTGCGGGCCAGTTCGGCCGCTTGGTCCTCGCTCTGGGCCAGGGCGGCCTCGGCGCGCCGGGCCTGCTCCTCGGCGCTGTGCTGGGCCGCCTCGGTCACCATGCGGGCGAGGATCATGCCGCCGACGATCATCCCGTAGACCACCAGGGTCAGCGGGTCGGCGTAGACGCCGCTAAACCCGGCCCTGGCCGCCAGGATGAAGATCGTCGCCGCGGCGCTGCCGACCACCCAGGCGGGGCCGGCCAGCACCAGAGCCAGCACCGGCGGCAGGATGATCGCGATCGAGGCGTAGTCGGCGAGGAAAACGCCGTTCAGCCCGAACCCCGCCAGGAGCACCAGCAGCACCACGATGGCGTAGCGCACCTGGTCCACGCCGCGCCAGAAGCCGAGCAGCATCAGGATGCTGCCGAGGGTCAGGCCGTAGATCGGCGCCTCGGGGAGCTCGCTCACCATCGAGACGTTCGCAAGGCTCAGCACGGCGATGGCCAGGCCGCCGACCAGCAGCACGAGGATGAGCGCCAGGGTTACGCGTCGCTGGATACTCATGGGCCTCCTCATCCAGGATCGAGCTCGCTCGCGGGGTCGGAGTACCAGAATGGGCCCAGGCGCGCCCCGAGCCCCAGGATGGCGCGTCGCTCCCACAGCTCGCGCCGGGCCATAACCTCGCCGTAGCGCGTCGCCTTGTCGGCCTGCCAGGTGCGGCGCAGGAAGGCGTGGTCGTAGAAGATCCGGCGCAGGTCGGCTTCGGCCAGGCTGTAGCCGGGGCGCTGGTACCAATAGGCCTGCAGGTCGCCGCAGAGGAGCGGCGGGGCGATGTCCGCGACGAGCATGGGCTTGCCGAAGCTGATCAGCATCGTCGCGGGGGGGATGGCCTCGCCGTAGAGTGCCTCTGCCAGGGCCTCGCGGCTGCGCGCCCCGCTGCTGGCCGCCGCGGCCAGCAGGGCCGCCCAGTACTGCTCGACGCCAGCGCAAGCATACCACCAGACCGTACCCGCGCTGTGACCAGCCGTCGCCGCGCGCATGCGGGCGTCGAGGGCGGCCAGCTCGGGCAGCTCGCCGCCGCCGATCAGGCGGGCGCGCCAGCCCCGCCACGCGTATGCCGCCAGGGCCGCCTCGCCCGCCAGGCCCGCCTCGACGCGGGCCATGAGCTGCTCGCGGTAGGGGCCGACCTCGGCCAGCTGCGACGAGCGCAGCACGTTGATGATCACGTGCCGCGCCCCGAGGGCGAAGAGCTGACCGACGCAGTCGAAGATGCGGGCCTGGGACCAGCGCACGTAGGCCTCGCCGTCGAGGGGCACGCCCTCCAGCACGGCGTGGCGCCTGGTGCCGCCCGGGGCGAAGCAGACGGTCGCGGGCGCCACGGCGGCCACTTCGGCCGGGTCGGCGGCCAGGAAGCTCGCGAGGTCGGGGATGGCGCGGTTCATCGGCTCACTCCTCCCCGAGGGCCAGGGCCAGGGTGGCGCTCAGCTCGAAGGCCCGGTCCACCCGGTAGGGCCTGTAGATCTCTTTGCCGATCCAGCAGGTGGTCGCGCCCGTGTGGAACGGCCTGTAGCTCGCGTAGAGCTGGCCCCTGGCCCTGGCGAGGGCTGGCCGGACTGTGGGGCCGAACTCGGCGACGGCGGCGAGGCCGCGCAGGGCCAGGACGCCGTAGGCCGTCTCGGTCGGGTTCGAGCCGCCGACGCTCCCCCAGCCGCCGTCGGGGCGCTGGTGGGCCACGATGGCCCTGAGGGTCGGGCCGAGCAGCTCGGCGGCGTCGGGTCGGCCGGCCAGGGCGTGCACGGCGTGGCAGGTGGTGTAGAGCCACGAGCTGTTCCACTTATCGCCGGCCCAGCGCCCGTCCTGGCGGCGCACCCCCAGCAGGTCCTCGACGTAGGCGTCGGTGTTCTCGCCGAGCAGATGCAGGGCGTAGGTGGCCCGGGCCAGGGCCGAGTACGAGACCTGCAGCTCGCGCGGGAAGGTGCAGAAGTGGCCGTCGCGCTCGTAGCCGCGCAGGATGGCGGGGCTGACCTTGTGGCCCGTCAGGTGGGCGAGGGTCAGGCCGGCGGCGGTGTCGTCGCCGTTGGGGTCGAAGGCGTCGCTGAAGCTGTAGCCGCGAGGGCGCAGGCCGGCCACCGTGTCCGCGGCGTGGGCGGCGACCTGCTCGGCCAGGGCCGGGTGGTCGAGCAGGCCGGCCAGGTTGAGGGCGAAGGCGCCGAAGCCGCGCTCGAAGCGGTGGATCGGCCAGGCCGTGGGGACGACGCCGGGGATGCCCGTGGCCGTGGCGCGGGCGGCGCTGGCGAGGTAGCCCTGTCCGCGGGCCCTGGCGCCCTCGAGGTCGGCGCGGCCGGCGGCGGCCCGTAGCCAGGCGGCCGTGGCGGCGGGGCTGTGGCCGATGCCGCCGGCGGGGGCCGAAAGCCCGGGGGCGGGCCGGGCGCCCGGGGCCTCCCAGG
>DAOLDO010000061.1:0-14019 GCA_035327325.1 Chloroflexaceae bacterium
CGGCTTCACGCCCGCCGCCGCTTCGGGCTTCGCCGCCTTCCAGCCGCCGCCCGTCGCCGCCGCGGCCAGGGCCGCGGCCGAGCCGATCGCCCCCGACCTGAGCAACGTCGCCCTGACCGTGCTGCTCTCCCCCGAGCAGCGGGCCCGCGTGGCCGCCAACGGCTTCGCCGTCAGCCCGAGCGACACGAAGGAGTTCTACGAGCTGTACGAGCGCGCCCGCTACGACAACATCCCCGTCTTCGTCAGCTCCGACTCGCTGCTCCACGTCTACCACCTGCTCTTCGACAAGACCCTGCGCAAGGCCGAGACCGAGTCCTTCATCCCCATGCTCGTCAGCCTCGACGCCGAGCTGTTGCGCGCCTCTGTGGCCCAGTACGAGGCCCTGGCCGGCACCCCCTGGGCCGAGGCCGCCCGCCGCAACGCGGCCTACTTCGCCGTGGCCGTCAAGCTGCTCGACCCGTCCTGGCAGATCCCCGAGGGCCTGCGCGACCTGGCCGAGCCCGACCTGGCCGCCATCGCCGCCCATGACCGGGTCGGCCCCTCGGCGGTCTTCCCCGGCCTGCTCCCCGGCGAGGACTGGAGCCAGTACGTTCCCCGCGGCCACTACACCAAGAGCGAGGAGCTGGGCCGCTACTTCCGCGCCATGATGTGGCACGGCCGCATGACCTTCCGCGCCGGCGACGAGACCGAGACGCGCCAGGCCGCCCTGCTCACCCAGGCGTTCAACACGGCGACGGTTGACGGCCTGCCGGCCGCCCAGGTCTGGGCCGGCATCTACGAGCCGACGGTCTTCTTCGTCGGTCGCAGCGACGACCTGACGCCGGTGGAGTACGGCGAGGCCCTGGCCGCGGCCTACGGCGCGGCGACCGACCCGCGCGACCTGCTCGACGAGGCCGCCTTCGCCGCCTTCCGTGGCGTGATCGAGACGCTGCGCCCGCCCCAGATCCTCGGCATGGTCGTGGCCGAGCCGACCGCGACCGAGGCGACGAAGGGCCTGCGCCTGATGGGCCAGCGCTTCGTGCCCGACGCCTTCGTCTTCGAGCGCCTGATCGCCGACGCCGTGCCAGGGCGCACCCTGCCCCGCTCGCTCGACTTCTTCGCCGCCCTCGGCTCGGACCGGGCCCTCGCCCACCTCGACGACCTGGGCGACACCGCGCTGCCCAACTACAGCGCGAACATGGAGGAGCTGCGCGCCACCTTCGCCGGGTACGGCGAGGAGGTCTGGACCCAGAACCTCTACTGGGCGTGGATCCACAGCCTGCGCCCCCTGCTCGCGCCGGCGGGCGAGGGCCACCCCCAGTTCATGCGCTCGGAGGCCTGGCTCGACAAGCAGCTCACCACCGCCCTCGGCTCGTGGACCGAGCTGAAGCGCGACACCATCCTCTACGCCAAGCAGGTCTACGCCGAGCGCGGCTACGACTCGCTGCCGCCCCCCGAGCCTGAGCGCCCCAGGGGCTACGTCGAGCCCGTGCCCGAGCTGTACGCCCGCGTGGCCGGCCTGACCCGCATGACCGTCGAGGGCCTGGCGTCGCGCGGCCTGCTGGCCGACTTCGACCGGGAGGCCCTCGTGGCGATGGAGCGGCTGGCCCTCGGCCTCCAGGCCATGGCCGAGAAGCAGCTGCGCGGCGAGGCCCTGAGCGCCGAGGAGTACGAGCAGATCCGCTTCTACGGCGCCGACATCGAGGCCCTGACCTTCGCCGCCGACGACGAGGGCATCTACCAGGGCCGCGGCGGCTTCCCCGCCGGCGGCGAGGACCTGCAGGCCGCCGTGGTCGCCGACATCGCCACCGACCCGGGCGGCCAGGTGCTCGAGAACGGCGTGGGCCGCGTCTTCGAGATCTATGTCGTCGCCCCCATCGAGGGCCGGCTGGTGCTCACCAAGGGCGGGGTCTTCTCGCACTACGAGTTCGCCCAGCCCCTGGGCGACCGCCTGACCGACGAAACATGGCGCGCCATGCTCGACGCGGGCGAGGCGCCGCCCCTGGCCGCCTGGACGGGCAGCTTCATGGTCGAGGGCAACGCGGCCGAGCCCCTGGCGACGACGATCCGCCGCTTCAACGAGAAGCTGGTCGAAGCCTTCTGGTACACCGAGGCGGAGCGCGTCGCCGAGTTCCTCGGCCCCGAGGAGCTGGCCGACACCGAGGCCTACATCGCCGGCCTGGAGGGCCAGGGCCAGTTCGTCGGCACCAAGCTGCTCGGCCTCCAGCTGCGCTCGTTCGACTTCGTGGACGCCGACAACGCCGTCGTGACCAGCCGCGAGACCTGGAGCGACGAGCTGTACACCGGCAGCCCCTACTTCGCCGAGCAGCAGGGCGACCCGGTGCTGGCCGGCGTGCGCGCCCCCTACACCCTCAACGTCACCTACACCATGCGCCGCGAGGGCGAGGCGTGGAAGATCGCGCGGATCGTGCTCGACCCGGCAGCGCCGCCCCCCTGGCAGCAGCCGTGAGCGCAGCAAGGCACCGGCGGCCGATGGGTGCGGGACCGCATCGCGCCGTCGGTGCCTGTCGCGGTCAGCTTCGAAGCCTACGGCAGATGGGCGCCGAAGGTGCCGTAGAGCCAGTCGAGGTCGTCGGCCCGGTCCACGCGGTACACGCCGCCGGTGCCGGCGCAGTTGCCGTTCAGGCCGAACGAGGTGACCCCGGCGATCACGTTCGTGTCGCCGATGAAGTTGGGGCCGCCCGAGTCGCCGAAGCAGGTGCCGCCGGTGTTCGCGTTGTTCGAGAGCAGCAGCGAGAAGTCGCCGACGAGCCCGCCGTTGATCTGGATCAGGCGGGGGTAGGCGACCATGCGCACCCGCTCGTTGTTCTCCTTCCACGACGCCGCGTCGGGGAAGCTCTCCTGCAGGCCGTAGCCGACCGCGGTGAAGGTGGTGTTCTGGAGGCCGCGGCGCTTGGCCAGCGCGTCGAGCTGGTTCAGCGTCGGCAGGGCGCCGTACTCGTCCATCTCATACGGCTCGTCGAGCACGACCACGCCCAGGTCGTAGAGGAAGAAGGCGTTGGAGTCGTACTGGGGGTGGGTGTAGGGCGTTCCGCCAACATCGCCAGCGTTGGGGTAGCCATTGGCCGGGATGCCGGACTCGACGTCGGCGTCGAACCAGATCTCGACGTGGGCCGCCGGGGCCTCGGTGCAGTGGCCGGCGGTCAGGAACAGCGTGGGGGAGAGCAGGGTGCCGCTGCAGCGCCAGAGTGGGTTGCCGGCGTCATCCTGGGCGATCATAATCCCCACATAGGGGTGGCCGTCGCCGTCGGGCTCGCCGTCGGTGACGGCGGCGACGGGGCTGGCGGTGAGCAGCAGCACGGCGAGCGCGGCGAACAGGGCGATCAAGGACTTCCTGGACATGGGGTACTCCCTCGCCATTGAGGCGAACGCCAATGGGGTCCGGCGGCGAAGCCCGAGCCGGTATGGATCGGGCTGGTCCTTTATGGTGTAGGGCTACGGCGATGTTGAGGCAGTATAGGATCTTTTTACCTCTTGTCAAGCTCATGCGTACGATTGGTGGTCGCACCCTGCGCCCGCCCGTGGGCACATTCGTGGCCCTCTTCGTGGTCGGCGCCACCATCCTCGCCGCCTGTGCGCCCCCCGCCGCGCCCGACCTCGCAGGCTGGCATGTCCTCTACACCAGGCCGGGCTGGTCCGGCGGCGCCGCCCTCGACCTGCGGGTCGTCGGCGATGTGAGCCTGGCCCGCCACGTGGCCGCCCGCGCCGGGCGCGAGGGCGCCGAGGCTCTGCTCGCCGAGGTGCGCCACCTGCTCGCGGGCGACCTGGCCCTGGCCAACCTCGAGAGCCCCCTTGCCGAGGGGTACGCCGGCGCCCGCGAGGGCCCGTACCGGCTGGTCGCGCCGCCCGCCCTCGCCGCCGCGCTGACCAGCGCCGGCCTCGACGCCGTGGGCCTGGCCAACAACCACGGCCTCGACGGCGGCCCCGCCGGCCTGGCCGACACCGCCGCCGCGCTCGGCGCCGCGGGCATCGCCCCCGTCGGCGCGGGGCCGGGCGAGGCCGCCGCCCTCGCGCCCGCCGTGCTCGAGGCCGCCGGCCTGCGCGTGGCCGTGCTCGCCTTCAACGATGTGCTCGACCCGGCCGACCCCGCGCCCGCCCTGGCCCCCGCCGACGACGAGTCCTGGCCCAGCCCCGACTTCGCGGGCTGCCCCGCCCCGGGCGCCGCCTGCCCCTACGGTCGAGCCTGGCTCAGCGCGAGGGCCCTGGATGCGGTCGCGGCCGCGCGGGCCGAGGCCGACGTCGTCGTCGTCATGGTCCACTGGGGGCGCGAGTACGCCGCCGAGCCCTCGGCGCGCCAGCGCGCCTGGGCCGCCCGGCTGGTGGCCGCCGGCGCCGACCTGGTCCTTGGCGCCCACCCCCACGTGCTCCAGCCCGCCGGGCCCCTCGAGGCGGGCGGGCGCTCAGGCTTTGTCGCCTTCTCCCTGGGCAACTTCCTCTTCGACGCCCCGGCCGACCCCGCCCTCAGCGGCGGCGCCGCCCTGCGCGTGCTGCTCGACCGCGAGGGCGTGGCCCTCGTCGCCGCCGCCCCCGTCGCCACGGCCGGCGGTCGCCCCCGTCCCCTCGCCCTCGATGGCGAGGCCGGGCGCGCCGGCCTGGCCACCCTGGGCGCGCCGGCGATTGTTGAGGCGCCCACAGCCGCCCCCGCGGCGGACCTCACCCCCCGGCCCCCTCTCCCCAGTGGCGAGGACGGGCCGCACGGCGACACAGGCGAGGCCCCGCCCGCCCCAGCGCCCGCCACCCTCACCGCCTGGCGCTGGGACGGCGCGCAGGGCCTGCCCGTCGCCGCGCCCGCCGGCCTCGCCCTGCCCGCGCCCCCCGCCCGCGTCGCCGCCGACCTGCGCGGCGACGGCGTGCCCCTCTGGGCCGAGCTTAACCCCGCGGGCGTGGTGACCGTGCGCGACGGCGCGGGCCCCGACGCGCCGGTCGTCTGGACGAACGAGCGCCCCGCCTGGCGCTTCACCCGCGTGATAGCGGGCGACCCCAACGACGACGGTCGCGCCGAGCTGCTCATGCTGCTCTGGCAGCCCGACGAGGACGGCCGCCCGCGCTCCCAGCCCTACCTGCTGGGGTGGCGCGGCGGCCAGTTCCGCGTCATCTGGGGCGGCTCCGCCACCGCCACGCCCGTCCAGGACCTGGCCTGGGCCGACCTCGGGCGCGACGGGCGCGGCGATCTGGTGGTCCTCGAGGGCGGCGCGGCGCCGGGCGACCCCGGCGAGCACGTCTCCCTCTGGCGCTGGCACGGCTGGGGCTTCCAGCTCGAGTGGCGCTCGCCGCCCGGCCGCTGGTCCGCCGTCGGCCTGCTCGACCTCGACGGCGACGGCGAGCCCGAGATCGTGGCGGCGCCGGCCGGCCCGTAGGGCAAGGGGGCTTGCCACGGGCCGGCCGACCCGTTCGGGTATGCTCCGAGCGCCTCGGGCTTCAGGACGCCATACCCTATGCCCGACACCCGAGACCCTGCGCTGACAGCGCCCTAGTGCCGGGTCGCCACCACCTCCAGGTACTCGCTGGGCACCGCCAGGGTCGTCTCGCCGCCCTGGTTGAAGCGGTGCAGCAGCTCCATCAGGTCGCCCTCCAGCCCGGCCTGCCCCTCGGCGTCGAGGGCCGCGAAGGCCTTCAGCACCGGCCCGTAGTAGGTGCGGAACACCTCCAGGAAGTGCTCCGCCGAGCGGTAGCGGAAGACAAACATGCGCCGCGTGGCCGCCATGTCGGCGATGCCGTCGCCGAAGAGCTGGCGCAGCCGCTGCTCGGTGCCCCAGAGGGCCGGCGAGACCACGCCCGGCGCCGGCGGGATGTACTTGCCGATCGTCCGGAAGACGTGGCCGATGAAGCTCTCCGGCGTCCAGCTGGCCAGGCCGATCGCGCCGCCCGGTCGGCAGACCCGCAGCAGTTCGGCCGCCGCCCGCTCCTGGTCGGGCGTGAACATCACGCCGAAGACCGAGAGCACCACGTCGAACGTGCCGTCGGCGAACGGCAGGTCCTCCGCGTCGGCCTGCTGGAAGGTCACGGGCAGCCCCTCGGCCGCGGCCCGGGCGCGCCCCCGCTCGAGCAGGGCCGGCACGTAGTCGGTCGAGGTCACGTCGCCCCAGCGGCGCGCTGCGGCGAGGGTGGCGTTGCCGTTGCCGGCCGCCACGTCGAGCACGCGGGCGCCGGGGCGCAGGCCGACCGCCTCGCACAGCAGCTCGCCGGTGAGGGTGAGGGTGGTGCCGATCACCGCGTAGTCGCCCGACGACCAGGCGGCGTGCTGGCGGCGCTTCACCGCGCCGAGGTCGGCCGGGGCAATGGTCGCGTTCATCACAGGTGTGGTCCTTTCTTGTTGCCGTTCCGATCACACCCCGAAGATAGGGCGCGGGTCTCAAGAGAGTCTGAAAAGCCGGTGCTATACTGCGCCTACTTCCCAGCACCCACCGCCGACCATCGGGGCGCGCACCGGGAGAGCCTCATGCGGCAGATCGCGATACGGCTGCTCGGCCCGTTCGAGGCGACCGGCGACGGCGCGCCGCTCACCGGCTTCGCCTACGCCAAGGTGCGCGCCCTCCTGGCCTACCTGGCCGTCGAGCCGGGCCCCCACCCCCGCGAGGCCCTGGCCGCGCTCCTCTGGCCCGACCAGCCCGAGCGCGCCGCCCGCGCCAGCCTTAGCCAGGCCCTCACGACCCTGCGCGGCGCCCTCGGCGACCGCGGCGCGGACGAGGCGCTCCTGCTCGCCGACGTCCACCATGTGCGGCTCAGCCCCGAGGCCGCCGTCGAGGTGGACGCGCTGCGGCTCCTCGCCGCCCTGGCCGAGGCGGAGGCCCACGCCCACCGGAGCTGGCGGACCTGCGCCCGCTGCGCCGGGCGCCTGCGGGAGGCCGCGGGCCTCTACCGCGGCCCCTTCCTCGCCGACCTCGCCATCCCCGACAGCGACGTGTTCGAGGAGTGGGCCACGCTCCAGCGCGAGCACCTGCTCCAGCGCGCCCTCAGCGCCCTCGAGCGCCTTGTCGAGCGGGAGCTCTGGCGCGGCGCCTACGCCGAGGGCCTGTCCCACGCCCGCCGGCTGGTCGCCCTCGACCCGCTGCTCGAGGTGAGCCAGCGCGCCCTCATGGGCCTGCTGGCCCTCAACGGCGAGACGGCCGCCGCCCTGGCCCACTACCGGCAGCTCGAGGCCATGCTCGCGCGGGAGCTGGGGGCCGAGCCCGAGGAGGCCACGGCGGCCCTGTACGAGCAGATCCGCCGCGGCGAGCCGGCGGGCCTCGCGCCCGCCCCGCCGCCCTTCCGCGTGCCCCAGCCCCCCGCGGCCCTCGTCGGCCGCGCCGAGGCCCTGGAGGCCATCTGCGCGCAGCTGCGCGAGGGGCGCGGGCGCGCCCTTACGATCACAGGGGCGGGCGGCATCGGCAAGACCCGCCTGGCGATCGAGGCGGCCCACGCCCTGCGCCACGACTTCGAGGACGGCGTCTTCCTGGTCGAGCTCGCCGCTCTGGGCGACCCCGCCCTGCTGGCCGATGCCGTCGCTCGCGCCCTTGGCGTCAAGGAGCGCCCGCGGCAGCCCATCGGCGAGACCCTGCGCGAGACCCTGCGCGAGCGCCACCTCCTGCTCATCCTCGACAACTTCGAGCACGTCGTCGCGGCCGCGCCCCTCGTGGCCGAGCTGCTGGCCGCCTGCCCCGACCTGAGCGTGCTGGCGACCAGCCGCGCGCCGCTCATGGTCCGCCCCGAGCGGCAGCTCGCCCTCGAGCCCCTCGCCGACGACGAGGCGGTCGGGCTGTTCCTCCAGCGGGCGCAGGCCGCGGGCGCTGGCCTCCCCGAGGACGAGGCCAGCGCGAGGGTTTACAGCGCCATCTGCGCGCGGCTCGACCGGCTGCCCCTGGCGATCGAGCTGATCGCCGTGCGCGCCCGCACCCTCACGCCCCGCGAACTGCTGCGCCGGCTTGACCAGCCCCTCCAGGCCGCCGCGCACGGCCCGCGCGACGCGGCACCACGCCACCGCTCCCTGCGCGACGCCATCCAGTGGAGCTACGACCTGCTCGGCCCCGAGGAGCGGCGCGTGTTCAGGTCTCTGGGCGTCTTCGCGGGCGGCTGCACCGCCGAGGCCGCCCAGGCCGTCCTCGGCCCCGCGGCCGACGCCCTGCCCATGATCGAGGCCCTCACCCAGGCCAGCCTGCTCCAGCGCCAGGAAGTCGCGGAGCAGACCCGCTTCCTCTCCCTGGCCACGATCAGGGAGTTCGCGCTCGAGCAGCTCGACCGGCGCGACGAGGACGCGGCCGTCCGCCAGCGCCACGCCGAGCACTTTGCCCGCTTCGCGATGGCCGCCTACGAGGAGCTGCTGCGCCCAGAGGCGCCCCGCTGGCGCGCCTGGGTCGCCGCCGAGCACGACAACCTGCGCGCGGCCTTCCGCTGGGCCCTGGAGCACGGGCGGTACGAGACCGCCCTGCGCATCGCCACCGGCATCTGGCGCTTCCACTCGATGGCCGGCTCCCTGCGCGAGGGCCTTGAGCGGCTGGAGGCGGCGCTGGCCTACGGCGACCAGGTGCCGCTCGCAGTGCGCTGCGACGCGCTCCGGGCGGCCGGCATCCTCGCCAGTAACATGAACGACTACCCCCGCGCCCGCCGCTGGCTGGAGGCGGCGGTGGAGGACGCGTGGCGCCTGGGCGATCAGGCCGCTCTCCAGCCGATCCTGACCAACCTCGGCTATGCCCTGCTTGAGCAGGGCGAGCTGGAGGACGCCCGCGTCCACCTCGAGGTCTCCCTGTCGCTCGCGCAGCGCGGCGCGGACCCGGCCCTGGCCAAGTTCCCGCTCTTCTTCCTGGCCAACCTGCATCGCCGCCTGGGCGACCACGACCAGGCCCAGCTCCTGGGCGAGGAGTGCCTGCGCATCAACCAGGAGCGGCAGGACCCCGAGGGTATCGCCAACGCCCTCGTCTCCCTGGGGACGATCGTGCTCGCGCGGGGCGACGCCGCCCGCGCCCACGCGCTGGCCGATCAGGCCCTGGCGCTGCATCGCACGCTCAACCACCAGCTCGGCATAGGGCTGGACTTCGCCCTGCTGGGCGATCTCGCCAGGGCGCGGGGCGAGCACACGGTGGCGCTGGCCCACTACCAGCGCTGCCTCGACCTGTGGCGGGAGCGCGGGAACACGTTGACCGGCGCCCCCGTGCGCGAGAGCGTCGCCCAGACGCTGGGCCCGCTGGGCGAGCCGGTCCGCGCGGCGACACTGGTCAGCGCGGCCGCGGCTATCCGCGAGCGGGCGGCCGTCAGGCTGAGCCCGCTCGAGCAGGCCGCCTTCGACGAGACCGCCCGCGCCTGTCGCGCCGCCCTCGGCGAGGAGGCATACGCCGCCGCCAAGGACGCCGGCCTCGCCCTCTCCCTGGCTCAGGCCATTGACCTCGCCCTGGCGCCCCCGGCCCCCGCCCTCGCCGACTGACCGCTCCCCCCGCCCCTGTTCAGACTTTCTTGAGACCCCTCGCCTATCGTCCTCTTGAGCGACGCACGCTAAGCGCTCAAGAAAGGACGATACCTATGTGGCCCCAGACCTCACGCCGGACCTGGCGCCGGCACTTCCGCCCGCGGCTCCTGCCGCTCCTGCTCGTCGCCCTGCTCGCCGTCCAGCTGGTCGCCGCGGCCAGCCCCAGCCTCGCCGCCCCGCCCCGCCAGGCCCCGCTCGAGCCCACGGCCGGCACCTGGAAGACCTGGGCCCTCAGCTCGGGCAGCGAGCTGCGCCTGCCGGCCCCGCCCAACCGCGCCGCCACCCAGGCCGAGCTGCGGGAGCTCAAGGCCATGGCCGGCCAGCGTGCCGCCACCGCCGACCAGATCGCGGAGTGGACCGGGAACGGCCCGATCTACCCATGGAGCGAGCTGGCTCTTGAGACGGCCGCGCGGCGCGGCGTGAGCCTGCCGCCCGGCAGCCGCATCCTCACCCTGCTCAACGTCGCCATCTACGACGCCACCATCGCCGCCTGGGACTCGAAGTACGCCCACAACCGCCCCCGCCCCAGCGTCCAGCTGCCCCCGCTCGGCGCCGCCGCGCCCGTGCCCAACAGCCCCTCCTACCCGTCCGAGCACGCCGCCGTCGCCGCGGCCGCCTCCGCGGTGCTGGCCCACCTCTTCCCCAACGACGCCGCCCTCTTCGAGGCGAAGGCCGCCGAGGCCGGCCAGACGGTGCAGATCGCGGGCCTCAACTACCCCAGCGACGTGGCCGCCGGCGCCGAGATCGGCAAGGCCGTGGCCGCCCGCGTGATCGAGATCGCCAAGAGCGACGGCTCCGCCCTGCCCTGGACGGGCAGCGTGCCGACCGGGCCCGGCTACTGGACCGGCACCAACCCCGCGCTGCCCACGGCCGGCACCTGGCGCACATGGGTCCTCAGCTCCGGCAGCGAGCTGCGCCCCGGCCCCCGCCACGCCTACGACTCGCCCGAGCTGGCCGCCGAGCTGCAGGAGCTGCGCGACTTCCAGCGCACCCCCCAGACGAACGCCATGGCTCAGTTCTGGGAGTACGGCGCCGGCGGGGCCCGCCTCCACTACTACTGGAACGAGATCCTGCAGCGCAAGGTGCTGGAGTACGGGCTGGCCGACAACCCGCCGCGGGCGGCCCGCGCCTTCCTGCTGCCCAACCTGGCCCTCTACGAGGTGCTCGTGGCCTGCTGGGACGCCAAGTACACCTACTGGGCGATGCGGCCCTCGCAGGTTGACCCGACCTTCAGCTCGCTCTTCCCCTCGCCCAACCACCCCAGCTACCCGTCAGCCCACAGCTGCTTCTCGCAGTCCGTGAGCGCCACTATGGCCTACCTCTTCCCGCGCGACGCCGCGTCCTTCTACGCCCTGGCCGACCAGGCCAGCGAGTCGCGCGTCGGCGCCGCCGGCATCCACTTCCGCTCCGACGTCACGGTCGGCAAGGACCTGGGCTGGGCCGTGGCCCAGCGCGTGATCGAGCGGGCTAAGGCCGACGGGTCGTAGGAGACTGCGCCTTCGGCTCCCAAGGGGCGGGCGGCGAGCGGCATCGGGCCGCCGTCGCACACCCCTTCGTCTACCGCGATAGGTCGAGCGCCACCCCGCCCCGCGGCGGGAGCGCGAGCCGCAGGGATGGGCCGCTCAGCTTGGCCTCGCCCTCGCCGTAGAGGACCGCAGGGGCAGAGCGACGCGCCGACAGGTCGCCGAGCGACACCTCGACCGTCGCGGCCGCCTCGCCCGTGTTGACGGCCACGGCCAGCGTTGTGTCGCCCAGGGTGCGCGCGAAGGCGTAGACCTCGGGGGTGGCGAGCAGGGCCCTGAAGGCGCCCGTTCGCAGGGCGGGCTGCGACAGGCGCAGGGCGATCAGATCCTTGTAGAGGTCCAGCAGCTCGCGGTCCCACGTCCCGGGGCGGTCCCAGGGGATGGTCTTGCGGGCCCAGCGGTCGGGCAGGCCGCCGGTGAGGCCGAGCTCGTCGCCGTAGTAGATGCTCGGGGCGCCGGGGAAGGTGAAGAGCAGCAAGGCGGCGAGGCGCACGCTGGCCTTGTCGCCCCGGGCGATGGTGATGAAGCGGGCCGTGTCGTGGCTGTCGAGCAGGTTGAGCTGGGTGAGCTGGATCGGCCACGGGTAGAGGCCGAGCAGCCGCTCGACCCGCTGGGCGAAGGCGACGCCGTCGATCCCGGGCCAGGGGGCGTAGGAGCGGTCGCCGATGGCCTCGCGGTCAATGCGGCCGCGGGCGCAGAAGGCGATCAGGGCCTCGGTGAGCCGGTAGTTCATCACCCCGTCGAACTGGTCGCCCCTGAGCCACTGGACGCTCTCCTCCCAGATCTCGCCGACAATGTACGCCTCGGGGTTGATCGCCTTGACCCGCCGCCGGAACTCCTGCCAGAAGCCCTCGGTCTTGATCTCGTTGGGCACGTCGAGACGCCAGCCGTCAATGCCCTTGCGCAGCCAGTGCTCGCCGACCCGCATGATGAACTCGCGCACCTGCGGGTTGTCGGTGTTGAGCTTGGGCAGGGCGTGGAGCCCGTACCAGGCCGCGTAGCCCGGCGGGCGGTTGTGGTCGTAGGCGTTGGCCGGGTGCTCGCTGACCGTGAACCAGTCGAGCCAGGGCGAGGCGGCGCCATTCTCGAGCACATCGTTGAACTGGAAGAAGCCGCGGCTGGCGTGGTTGAAGACCCCATCGAGCACCACGCGCAGGCCGCGGGCCTTGCAGGCCGCCAGCAGCTCCTCGAAGGCCGCGTCGCCGCCCAGCAACGGGTCAACCCGGTAGTAGTCGTGGGTGTGGTAGCGGTGGTTCGAGGCCGACTGGAAGATCGGGCAGAAGTAGATCGCCGTCGCCCCCAGGGCCTGGATGTGGTCCAGGCGCTCGGCCACGCCCAGCAGGTCGCCGCCCTTGTAGCCGTAGGTCGTCGGCTCGCTGTCCCACGGCTCCAGGTTGGCCGGCTTCTCGACCCGCGCGCTCCTCGCGAAGCGGTCGGGGAAGATCTGGTAGAACACCGCGTGCTTGACCCAGTCGGGGGTGACGATCTCGTCCATGCGCTCAGCCTCCCAGCAGATGGCCAGAACCTGATACAGTCTACACCGACTCTCAGCCCAGCGTGGGCGCGCTGAGGCTCCCCTGAGAAACCCCGTCGCGCGCGCGGGGCCGGGCAAATGGGCCCCCGCCCGCTCGTTGGTTCTCTGCGGACGCCGGCCATGGGCGCCGCCGTGAGCAGCACAGCCGGGCCCTAAGCCGTAAGGGCGCCCCAGCGTGGGAGCCCGCCCCGGAAGGCCCCTACCTCAAAGGATAGTCCGATGCGAACCATACGCGCCCTCCTCGGCCGGGGCCTCCCCCTCGCCGCCCTCGCCCTCGCCCTCGCCGCCTGCGCCCCGCGCCAGAGCGCCGCCCCGACCCCAAGCCCCGCCGCGCCCAGCGTCGTCCCCGCGACCGTCGTGGCGCCGACCATCGCGCCCCCCGCCCCCACCGTGGCGCCCACGGTCGCGCCCCTCGCTCCGACCACGGCGCCGGCGGGCCAGACCCCCGGCGGGCCGGAGCGGATCAGCTTCGCGCCCGGCGCGACCTCGGCCGCGGTCGAGGGGGCGGTGATCCGGGGCGAGCGCAAGCACTACGTGCTCTGGGCTGCCGCCGGCCAGCAGATGAGCCTCCAGCTGAGCACCCTCGAGCAGAACGGGGCCCTGGTGCTGACCGGCCCCGACGGCGCGCCGCTCCCCGGCGCGGCCCCCGGCGAGGACGCCGCGGCCTGGTCCGGCCTGCTCCCCGCCACGGGCGACTACCTGGTCGAGGTGGGGCCCACGCGGGGCAACGCTACCTACAGGCTCACCGTGAGCATCACCACGCCGACCGCGCCGGCCGGGGGCCTCCGCTCGACCGACTGGTCCGCGGCCCTGGCCGCCGAGCCCGCCCTCGACCTCGGGCAGCAGGACGGGCGGCCCTACGTGACGGTGCGCGGGGCGGCGCCGCCCGTCGCCGGCATCGCGCTGCTCGACGCGGTCGTCTACGGCGACTTCGAGGGCGACGGTCGCGAGGACGCGGCCATCATGCTCGCCTCGGGCGGCACCGCGGGCAACGTCGGCGTGCTGGTCTTCCGCGACACCGGCGCCGGCCCGGGCCTGGCCGCCTCCCGCGACGGCTACAAGCTCGGCGCCGCGGCCGAGGGCGGCCTGCTGGTGCTGCGCCAGCCGATCTACGCGGCCTGGGAGCCCAACTGCTGCCCCAGCGGCCTCGCCACGGCGAGCTACCGGCTGGGGGCCGCCGGACTCGAGCCCGTGGCGAGCCGCAGCGAGGGCGTGGCCGGGGCCGAGCCCCAGGTGGTCGAGGCGTTCTACGACCTGATCCGCCGCGGCGAGCTGGCCATGGCCTACGCCCTGCTCGACGGCGCCCAGCAGGCGGCCAACCCCTACGACCAGTGGGCCGCGGGCTTCGCGAGCACCGTGGACCTCGCCGCCAGCACCGCCGCCGACCCCGCGGCCCCCGGCGCCGTGCGCGTCGAGCTGACGGCGACCGACCGGGCCGCCGGCGGCGCCCTGTTCACCAGGCGCTTCGCGGGCACCTGGCAGGTGCGCTGGGACGAGGCTCGCGCCGGATGGGCCATGGGCAGCCC
>DAOLDO010000062.1:0-8566 GCA_035327325.1 Chloroflexaceae bacterium
GGGGGTGAGGTCTGCGGCGGCGCGGAACTGAAGGGCGCCCACGCACCTTGCCTGACGGCGGGCGGGCTGGCGGGGAAGAGGCTGCGCAGCATGGTCGGGCGGTCGTCGTGGTTGCCGGGCAGGACGTAGAAGGGCACGCCGGGCAGCCCCTCGCCGCGGGCGATCAGGGGGCCGGGGCTGGCGCCCGCAGGCTCGGCGCCGATCAGGTCGAGGAAGACGCGGTACTCGGCCGCGCTGCCGCCCTCCACCAGGTCGCCGGTGCTGACGATAAAGTCGAGCGGGCCGGCGTGGGCGGCGATGTGGCGCAGCACCGCGCGCAGGGCGTGCCAGGTCGAGTAGCCCCAGAGCAGGTCGCCCTGGGCCAGGTGGTGATCGGTGATCTGGGCGAAGCGCAGGGTCACGGCTCGCCGTCCCTGGCCGACCAGCGCACCGGGGGGTGGCCGATGGTCCAGCCGCCGTCCACGGAGAGGTTCTGCCCCGTGATGTAGGAGGCGTCGTCGGAGGCGAGGAAGAGCACGGCGGCGGCGACCTCCTCGGGGCGACCGAGGCGGTCGAGCACGGTCATGTCGCGCCAGAACTGCATCACGGCGGGGTCGCCCTTGAGGCGCTCGATGTCGGGGCGGCCGGCGTCAATGATCCCCGGACTGACGGCGTTGACCCTGACCCCGCGGGCGCCGAGGTCGATCGCCATCGAGCGGGTGAGGCCGAAGAGGGCGCTCTTGCCGGTGACGTAGGCGGCGTGGCCCGCGGCGCCCATCACGCCCTCGACCGAGGCGATGTTGACGATCGCGCCGCCGCCCGAGGCGAGCATGGCCTGGGCCGCGTACTTCGAGCAGTAGAAGACGCCGTCGAGGGTGACGGCAAGAACTTGGCGCCACTCCTCCTCGGGCATGGCCGCGGCGTCGTGGTAGCCGCCGAGGTGGGCGGCGGCGTTGACCAGGGCGTCGAGCTGCCCGAAGCGCCCGACGGCCTCGGCGACGGCGGCCTGACACTGCCCGGCGTCGCCGGTGTCGCAGGCGATGAAGTGACCGCCGCAGGCCTCGGCGGTGCGCCGGCCGCCCTCGCGGTTGATGTCGGCAATGACGACGCGCGCGCCCTCCTGGGCGAAGCGCCTGGCGCACGCCGCGCCGATCCCCGTGGCGCCGCCCGTGATCAGGGCGACCTTGCCGCTCAGTCGCATAGGCTCCTCCGTTATGAGGGGCTGGGGGCACAGCCCACCGCATCCCACGGCGCCCGCGCTACCCCGTCCACGCCCGCGGCCCCGTCCCGCGCAGCGCGAGCAGACGGCCGGCGGCGGCGTGCCGCTCGAGGTGGGCGCGTACCGGGGGCACCCACTGGACCGCGACCGGAAAAGGGCCGAGCCGCCGGTCGGCGGCGGCGCAGACCTCGGCGAGGGTGAGGGCGCGGCCCGCCCCGCGCACGATCTCCAGCGTGACGCGGTCCAGCTCGTGCACGAAGCGCTCGCTCTCGGCGAGGAAGCGCTCCACGGCCGCGGCGCCCTCGACCGGCGGGAAGTGGGCCGTCAGCACGAGGCCAGCGCTCAGGGCCCGCAGCCGCCCGATCGTCGCCAGGTAGGCCTCGACGGCGAAGTACGGCGGCGGGCTGACCACGCGCCCCGCGGCGTCGGGCACGCCCCCGCCGAGCACGGCGTCCTGGGCGATCAGCGCGCCGTGCTCGGCGCTCCACAGGGCCAGGTGCCCGTCGGTGTGCCCGGGGGCGTGCAGCACCTGCCAGCGCTGGCCGGGGCCGAGCCAGAGCTCCTCACCGCCTCCGAGCGCCAGGTGCACCGGGGCGTCCGGGCCGATGTGCGCGTCGAGCCACTCCAGCAGCTCGGGCGCGAAGGGCGTGTCGTCGGCGGCGACGGCGGCGGTGTAGCGCTCGCGCAGGTGGCGCTCCTTCGAGGCCACGCGGGGTCGATCGAGCCGGTGGCACATGACGAGTGTGGACGGCGAGCGGGCCAGCACGCCCGCGTTGCCGCCGTGGTGGTCGGCGTCGGCGTGAGAGACGAGCAGCATGTCGAGCGCCGCGGGCAGGCCCGCCGCGGCGAGGGCGGGGAAGATCGCCTCGTCCGGCGCGCCGTGGAGCCCGCTGTCCACCAGCAGCGTGCGCTCGCCGCGCAGCAGGTAGAGGGCCAGACGGTTGTCGCCCGAGGCGGCCTCGAGCTCCAGCACGCCGGGCAGGATCTCGCGGGCGGCCATCAGCTCTGGCCCGGCGCCAGGTCGCGCAGGAGGGCCAGGCTGCCCTCGACGACCATGGCGGCGGCCTCCGGCGCAAAGGGCGTGATCTCGACCTCGTAGCCGCCGAGCGGGTAGGCGTCGGCGGTGGGGATGTAGGCCCAGCCGACGTTGGCGTAGCCGGCGAAGAGGGTGTGGGGGAAGGGCGAGCCCGCCTTGACCTCCAGTCCGATCTGGCAGAAGGGCTCGCCCGGCACGACCGGCAGGGCCACCTGGTCGCCGATGGCGAAGGCCTGCAGGGTGACGGCGCGGTGGGTCTGCCCCTCGTTGCGCCTGGCGAGGTCGGCGCGCATGGCGGCGCGCTTGGCGAGCATGGTCTCGGCGCGGATCGCCTCCAGGTCGCCGCCCTCGGCGCGCAGCCGGTCGAGGCGCTCGACGTGGGCGGCGGTGGCGGCGGCCAGCTCGGCGGCGGGGGCGAAGGGCTTGAGCGGCAGCCGCAGCTCGCGCGTGGCGACCCGCAGGGTCGGGTCGAGGTCATCCAGGGGCTCGTCCTCGTAGATCGCGAGCGGCGAGCCGGACTCGAGGGTGCCGGCGTAGCGCTCGCGGCGCCGCCGCGGCTCCAGCTCCCACCAGAGGCGGCTGGCCTCGTGGCCGAGGATGCTGCCGAGCCGGCGGTACTCGCCCAGGCCGCCGCGGGCGCAGCCCTGGATGGGGCCCAGGTCGCCCGTCGCGCCCTGGAGGAACAGGCATGTGGCGCCGGTGGCCTGCTCGACCACGCGCTTCGTCACCCCGGGGTAGTCGGGCGTCACCAGGTCGCAGTCGGGGCCGACGGTGATCGGGTGGCAGGCGTAGTTGACGACCGCGGCGATCGGCGCGCCGTCGGCCGCGTCAATGCGCACGACCTGCACCTGGCGGTCCACCGGGCCGCCCCAGTTGCGCCCGCAGACCACGGCGCCGTCCTCGGGGCGCCGGAAGCGCCGGTTGACGTTGATGCGGGCCTCGCCCGCGCCCGCGGCGAGGCGGGCGGGGCGCATGGCGGCGAGGGCCTGGCGGGCCACGCCGGCGATCTGGTGCTCGAGGATGGCGTCGTAGGCGGGTACCATCTCGGCGCCCTCCTTGACCCAGGCGCTCCAGGTGGCGCCGTTGATCGGCCCGGAGTGGGTGTGGGTGTAGGCCAGCCGGATGTGGCTGGCGGGCAGGCCGGTGGCCCGCTCGACGGCGCCGATCGCGCCTGGCGCCTCGGTGTCCCAGAGGTAGATCAGGTCGAGGTCAACGATCACCACGGTCTCGACGCCGTCCGAGAGGGCCAGGGCCGTGGCCCAGAGCGGCAGGTCAACCCCGGCGGCGCGCTGGTGGGTCTGGGCGCCCCAGCCGGCGTGGGCGATGCCGTGGGGCGGGGTGATGTCGGCGCGGGCGACGCCCGCGAGCAGCTGGCGGGGCATGGACGACTCCTCCTGGCACATCCGGAAACGTGGGGCTCTGGTCTGAACCACAAAGGCCACGAAGAGCGCGAAGGGGCTGAGCGAGGCTCTGCCGTTGCGAGCTCGTCCGATCTGCTCGTGCGGCTCGCGCCGGCAGGAATGGCGCGGGTCGCATTCCTCCCTTCGTGACCTTCGTGCTCTTCGTGGTCAATAAGCGGCCGTCTATGTCCCGGAGTCCGTGTCGAGCGGCGCCGGCACGAGCCCCGTGTAGGCGGTGACGATCGGGTCGTCGGCGTGGTCGCGCTCGTAGGCGGCGCGGATCTGTATGGTCTCGCGCCGGCAGGAATGGCGCGGGTCGCATTCTTCCCTTCGTGACCTGCGTGCTCTTCGTGGTCAATAAGCGGCCGTCTATGTCCCGGAGTCCGTGTCGAGCAGCGCCGGTACGAGCCCGGTGTAGGCCTGGACGATCGGGTCGTCGGCGTGGTCGCGCTCGTAGGCGGCGCGGATCTGCATGGTCTCGCGCTCGACGCGGCGGAAGGCTTCCTCGTCGTCCTTGAGCAGCCAGCGCAGCCAGCGCCCGTTCTTGACGTGGGGCACCTCGTCGGCGTGGACGAAGTCGTTGAGCAGGGCGTAGTGGGCGTCGCCCCGCGCGCGGGCTTGCTCGCGGTAGCGGATCAGGTCGGGCATGCCCAGCTTCTCGCCCCGCAGGTGCAGGTCGTAGAGCCGGTGGGGGAAGTCGAGCCCGATGCGGTAGGCGTAGTTGCCCGCGATGACCGGGAAGTCGCCGAGGCGCCCGCCAAGCCGCTCGAGGTAGCGCTGGTAGAGCACGGCGTGGCGCACCTCGTCCCAGAGCTGGCGGGCCATATCCACGTGGTACTCCCAGGGCAGCTCGGGGTGCTCGTAGAGGCTGCGGCCGAGCAGCTCGGCGGCGTGCATCTCGTTGTCGGCGTCGCGGTGGGCCATGACCATGGCCAGCTCGCGCTCGTCGGCGGGCGGCCGGTCGGCGGCGCGCTCGCCGAAGCGGAAGCGGCCGTCGCGGGCGGCCACCCGGGGAGCCGGGCGCACGCCCTGGCCCTCGAACGAGCCGGGGGCCTCGCGCTCGGCGGCCGTGGCCGGGTCGGCCAGCCCCCCCACGGCCTCGCAGGCGTCGGCGACCAGGGCCTCGTAGGGGCGGGCAGCGGCGCGCTCCTCGGCCGGCAGCGACTCGAGCAGGGCCAGGCCCTGGCGCACCTGCTCCTCCTCGTCCGCGATCGCGCGGCCCAGCAGCTCCCAGGTCGGCTCGTCGGCCAGGGGGGCGCAGGCGGCGCGGTGGGCCGCGTAGGCGGCGATGAGGCGCGGCTTCACCTGGCGGTAGACGCCGGCGAGGTAGGCGGCGCCCGAGGGGGCCTCGTCGAGCAGGGCCATGAGCCGGCGCGTGGGCTCGCCAGGGCTGAGCGGCGCGCGCCGCGGCCAGCGCAGGTCGATCAGGCGGGCCAGCCAGGCGTCGGCGTGCAGCGAGTCCTGCCAGAGGTGGCGGCCCGCCAGGGACTTCAGCTCCCACAGGGGCAGCTCGGCGAGCTTGCCGGCGGCCACGCGCATCAGCTGGGCCTCGACGTAGTGGTAGCGGGCCACCAGCCGGGCTGTCTGGGCCACGTCGAAGGCGCCCAGAAGCCTGTAGTCGGCGTAGAGATCGTACATGGGCTCACTCCGTTCGCCGTGAGCAGGTTACCGGGTGACGGGGTTTTACCAGTCCGCCACCGACCCGTCCGGGTGGAAGTAGCGCTGGACCAGCTGGGGCTGGCAGGGGTGGCGGGCGGCGGCGCGCTCGTTGACTTCGATGCCGAGGCCGGGAGCGGTGGGCACGCCGTAGAAGCCGTCGCGCACCTGGTGGACCGTCTCGACCACCTCGTTGCGCCAGGCGACGTCGCGGCTGATCGCCTCCTGGATGACCCAGTTTGGCGTGGCGAGGGCGAAGTGGACGGCGGCGGCGGTGGCGATCGGCCCATTGGGATTGTGGGGCGCCACGGCCATCGAGTAGGTCTCGGCGGCGGCGGCGATCTTGCGCGCCTCCCACAGCCCGCCGCAGTGCGAGAGGTCGGGCTGGATGATGTGGCAGGCCCGGCGCTCGAACAGCTCGCGGAACTGGTGGCGGCCCACCAGCCGCTCGCCGGTGGCGATCGGCATGGCGGCGGCGCGCGTCACCTGGGCCGTGGCCTCGAGGTCCTCGGTGGGGCAGGGCTCCTCGAAGAAGAACAGGCCGTAGGGCTCGAAGGCGCGGCAGTACTGGAGCGCCATGGCCGGCGAGGCGCAGCGGGCGTGCAGGTCCACCATCAGGTCCATCTCGTCGCCCACGGCCTCGCGCACGGCGCGCACCATGCGCTCGGCGTAGCGCACGGGGCGCGGGCCCTCGATCGGCTCGGTGCGCGGCACGGCCATGAACTTCATGGCCGTGTAGCCGGCCTCCTTCACCATCAGGGCCCGCTCGGCGAACTCGGCCGGGTCGGTGCTCTCGTACATGCTCTCCATCTCGCCGCCGCCCAGGTGGTCGTAGACCCGCACGCGGTCGCGCACGCGCCCGCCGAGCAGCTCGTAGACGGGCACGCCGAGGGCCTTGCCCTTGATGTCCCAGAGGGCCTGGTCGATCCCGCTGATCGCGCTCATGCCCTCGATGCCGACCTTCCAGAAGTACTGGCGGTACATCAGCTGGTAGAGGTGCTCGAGCCGGCGCGGGTCCTCGCCGACCAGCAGCCGGCTGATGTCCTCGACGGCGCCGACCACGCCCTTGGTCTTCCACTCCAGGGTGGCCTCGCCCCAGCCGTAGAGCCCGGGCTGGTCCGTCTCGACCTTGACAAAGATCCAGTTGCGCATCCTGGCGTTGACGACCAGGGTTGAGACACGGGCGATCTTCATGGTATGGTTCTCTCGCTATAGGCGCGGGCTACACGTTCATGCGCGGGTCGAGCCAGTCGCGCAGGCCGTCGCCGAGCAGGTTGGCGCCGAACACGGTGAGGGCGATCGCGGCGCCGGGGAAGAAGCCGATCCACCAGGCCAGCCTGATGAACTGGCGGCCGTCGGCGAGGATCACGCCCCACTCGGGGGTGGGGGCCTGGGGGCCAAGCCCGATGAAGCTGAGCGACGCGCCGGTGAGGATCGCGCCGGCGATGCCCATCGAGGCCATCACGATCAGCGGGGCCAGGGTGTTGGGCAGGATGTGGCGGGCCAGGATGCGCCCGTCGCCCAGGCCCACCACGCGCGCCGCCTCGACAAAGGTGTGGTCGCGCATGCTCAGCACCACGCCGCGCACCATGCGCGTGTAGTACGGCACCCAGGCCACCCCGATCGCCACCATGATATTCACCAGCCCAGGGCCGAGCACGGTGACGATCGCCAGGGCCAGCAGGATGATCGGGAAGGCGACCCAGACGTCCATCACGCGCATGATCACCGCGTCGGCCCAGCCGCCCCTGTAGCCCGCCAGCAGGCCGAGCACAACCCCCACGCCGGCGGCGATCAGGATGGGCACGCTGCCCATCACCAGCGAGTAGCGCCCGCCGTAGAGGACGCGGGCCAGCACGTCGCGCCCGTACTGGTCGGTGCCGAAGGGGTGGGCCGGCCCCGGCGGCTGCAGCCGGTCGCGGATGCTCATCACCACCGGGTTGTAGTCGGTGAAGAGCTGCGGGAAGGCGGCCAGGAAGACCATCAGGGCCAGGATGGCCGCGCCGACCAGCAGCGAGGGGTGGCGCCGCATGGCCCTCAGCAGCAGCCGCGCCCGGCCGGGGGCCGCGGGCGCCGCGGCGAGCGTCATCTGTGGGGACACGACCTTGGTCATCGCTCAGCCCTAATGCGAGCTCCGGCAGGATGGCGCCAGGCCTGGCGCAGGCCACCAGCACGCGCCGCCGCGGCCTTCATCCTTCAGCCCTCAGCCTTCATCCTCGCCCTACCCGTAGCGTATCCGCGGGTCTACCACGGCGTACAGCACGTCCACCAGCAGGTTGACCAGCACGTAGAGCACGGCGGCCACCATCACGCAGCCCTGCACCACCGGGAAGTCGCGGTTGATCACCGCCTGGGTCGCCAGCGTGCCCAGCCCCTGGCGCGAGAAGACGTTCTCGATGATCACCGCGCCGCCGAACAGGGCCCCGAACTGCATACCGACCATGGTCAGCAGGGGCAGCAGCGCGTTGCGCAGGGCGTGCTTCCAGACCACGGCCCGCTCGACCAGGCCCTTGGCCCTGGCCGTGCGCACGTAGTCGGTGCCAAGCACCTCGAGCAGGGTCGAGCGGGTCAGCCGGGTGATGATCGCCGCCTCGGCCACCCCCAGGGCCACCGCAGGCATGACCAGGCCCCTGACGCCCCGGTCGCCGGTGATCGGCAGCCAGCCCAGCGTCACCGCGAAGAGCTGGATCATCATCAGGCCCAGCCAGAAGGCCGGCACCGAGACGCCCAGCATCGCCACCACCGTGGCCAGCACGTCCCACGCGCTGCCCTGCTTCACCGCGGCGAAGACGCCCAGCGGCACGCCGATCGCGATCGCCACCAGCATGGCGGCCACCGTCAGCTGGATGGTGGCGCCGAGGTTGGCGGCGATCAGCAGGGCCACCGGCTGCGCCCCGAAGAGCGAGCGCCCCAGGTCGCCCTGGGCCAGCCGGGCCAGGTAGCGCCCGAGCTGCACGTGGAGCGGGTCGTTCAGCCCCAGGGCCTCGCGCATCTGCTCCATCTGCTGGGCGCTCATCTTCACCTGGCCCTGCATGGCCGAGACGGCGTCGCCGGGGATCAGCTGCACGATCATGAAGGTCACGATCACGATCCCGAGCAGGACCGGGGCGGTGAGGGCGAGTCGCCGCAGCAGGTAGGAGGCCATGAGCGACTCCGGGCTAAGTGCTTCCCAGAAGAAGGTACCGGACACGACTGGCGGGTTGCCGCTCCCGGTGCGGGCGTATCGGGTGTAGGGGCGGCCCAACGTGGCCGCCCCGCCCAACGTGGCCGCCCCGC
>DAOLDO010000062.1:8666-13906 GCA_035327325.1 Chloroflexaceae bacterium
AACGTGGCCGCCCCGCCCAACGTGGCCGCCCCGCCCAACGTGGCCGCCCCGCCCACCCCCGCTCACTCGAAGTAGGCCGACGCGAAGTACTTGTAGAAGCCCGTGCCGTCTACGATGAAGCCCTTGAGGTTGTTGGCGTGGGCGGCGTAGAAGTACAGCTCGAAGATCGGCACCATCAGCGCGTTCTCCATGATGTAGGTCTGGATGTCGCTGTACATCTGCTTGCGCCGCTCGGGGTCGAGCTCGGTCTCGGCGGCCTTGAGCATGCCGTCGAGCTCCTCACTCGCGAGGAAGTGGCCCGAGGGGAAGGTGCCGAACCCCTCCGAGTGCCAGTCGCGGGTCATCTGGCTGGCGGCCGCGAAGACGTCGCCCATGGCCGGCACCTGGTACTCGCCGCTCACGATCGCCTCGGTGTTCGAGGGGCCCTGGGTGGTCAGCACCTGGGCGTCGAAGCCGACCGCCTGCAGGTTGGCCTGGAGCACGTAGACCCAGTCGTTCCAGCTCTTGTTCTCGACGATCGTCACCGCCAGGCGCTGGCCGTCCTTCTCGCGCACCCCGTCGGCGCCCATGGCCCAGCCGGCCTCGTCCAGCAGCTCCATGGCCCGCTCGGGGTTGTACTCGTACATCTGCTCGAGGGCCGGCTCGTACTCGGGGAAGGCCCGCGACAGCGGCCCGTAGGCCGGCTCGACCATGTTGAAGTAGACGCTCTCGATGATGCCCTGCTTGTCGGTGGCGTAGATGATCGCCTTGCGCACGTTCAGGTCGTCCGTCGGGGCGAGCTGCGTGTTCATGTAGTTCATCTGCGGCATGCCCGGCAGCAGGAAGCCGCTCACGGCGAAGCGGGCGTCCTCGCGCACGCGCGCCACGTCCTGGAAGGGCAGCAGGTCAACGAAGTCCACCTCGCCGGCCTCCAGGGTGGCCAGGCGGGTCTGGGCCTCCGGGGTGAAGCGGAAGACCAGCTCCTCGATCAGGGGCGGGCCGCTCATGTTGAACATGGGCGAGGCCCAGGCCCAGTCGGGGTTGCGCTCGAGCACGATCTCGCTGCCGCGCACCCACTCGCGGAACTTGAAGGGCCCCGTGCCCACCGGGTTGAAGCCGGCGTCCTGGCCGCGCGCCTCGAGGTTGGCGATGTTGCCGATGCCGAGGCCCGGGTCGGCCAGCTCGATCAGGAAGTCGGGCCGGGGCGCGGTCAGGGTCAGCCTGACGGTCGTGTCGTCCACGGCCTCGGCCTCGCCGATCACCGGCTTGATCTGGCCAGGGCCCGTGCCGACCGGGTTGTCGCGCACGTAGGTGAAGTAGTCGGCCACCGCCTGGGCGTTGAACGGCGTGCCGTCGTGCCAGGTCACCCCCTCGGCCAGGGTGAAGGTCCACTCCGTCGCGTCCTCCGAGCGCTCCCACTCCAGGGCCAGGCCGGGGTAGACCGTCTGGCTCTGGTCCATGTACACCAGGGTCTCGAAGATCTGGCCGGCGACCTCGCGCTCGTTGACGTTGCCCGACATGGTCACGACGTCAATGCTGGCGGGCTCCTGGTTGCCCGAGAAGACCAGGCGGCTCTTGGAGCTGGCCTGGGGCGCCGCGGCGACCGCCGTGGCGGGCACGGTCGTGGGCGGCGGGGCAGCGGGGGCCGCCGGGGCCTCGGTCGGCTGGCCGGCGCCGGGCTGGGCCGGGGCGGCGCCGCCGCAGGCCGAGACCAGCAGGGCCAGGCCGGCGATCAGGGCGGTGAGGAGGGACAGGCTGCCGCGGGGTTTCGGACGCTGCGCCACGGGAACCTCCTTCGGTAATCTGTGGCTGCCGGGCGCGGCACACAGGCCGGCGCCTGGGGGTGGCCCGGCCCGCCGCCCCGGCCGGAGGCGGCCCTGCCGGACCCGGGGGCCCACTCAAGTTCGTATACGACCATACAGGGTGTGTTGCACTATACGACGCGGTTAAGGCAATGTCAAGGGCCAGCTTTTTTCCGCGCCAGGGTGGGACAAGCTGCGGACAAGGCGGCGCGGCCCGGTCGGTGCCCACAGCGCTCCTGCGGCGTGAGACCCCCTTGACGCGGGCCGAATCCGCGCTATGATTGTATACAAGCCCCCGCCCCCCACCTGGCGCGGCCGCGCGCGGCGCCAGGGCCGAAAGCGCGCCATGCTGAACCCGATCGACACCCAGACCTTCGAGCGAGCGCCGACCTTCCGCGAGGCCGCCTACCAGGCCATCAAGCAGGGCATCCTGTCCGGGGCCCTCGAGCCCGGCCAGCCCCTGGTCGAGGAGCGCCTGGCGGCGATGCTGCAGATCAGCCGCACGCCGGTGCGCGAGGCTCTGGCTATCCTCGAGCACGAGGGCCTGATCGCCCCGATCTACCGCCGCGGCCTCTTCGTCTGCCGGCTCAGCCGCGAGCAGGTGGTCGAGCTGTTCACCGCCAACGAGGCCGTCGAGCCCTTCCTGGCCCGCCGCGCCGCCTTCTATGCCACCCCCGAGCAGCTGGACGCCCTCGAGGCCGCCGTCGCCGACGGCGAGGCTTGCGCCGAGCGCCACGACATCGCCGGCTTCCTGCGCGCCGGCCGGGTCTTCCACGCCGGCGTCGGCCTGGCGGCCGGCAACCCCACCCTGGCCCAGCTCGTCGAGCGCAACGAGGAGCGGGTTGACCTCTTCCTGATGAGCTACGGCAAGGCGGTGGACCGCGAGATGATGCGCGCCTCGGGCCGCGAGCACCGCGCGATCCTCGACGCGATCGCCGGGCGCGACCCCGACGACGCCGCCCGCCTCGCCACCTACCACGCCCAGTCCACCCGCGAGCGCTTCGCGGCCCTGGCCAACGAGAGCGATGAGAGCGATACCCTAGCCTAAAAGGAGCGCGGCATGACGACGACGGTCGGCAACGCAGAGCTGGTCGAGCGGGCCAGGCGGACCATCCCCGGCGGGGTAAACTCGACCAATCGCACCCTCCCATGGCCCGTGGCCTTCGTGCGCGCCGAGGGCGCCTACCTCACCGACGCCGACGGCCGGCAGTACGTGGACTACCACGCCGCCTTCGGCCCGCTCATCCTCGGCCACAACCACCCCCGCGTCAACGCCGCCGTGGCCGAGGCTATGGGCCGCCTCGATGTGATCGGCACCGGCGTGACCGACCTCGAGGTCGAATTGGCCGAGCTCCTTGTCCGCCACATCCCCTGCGCCGAGCGCGTCCTGCTCGCCAACTCGGGCTCCGAGGCCACCTACGCCGCGATCCGCCTCGCCCGCGCCGCCACCGGCCGCAGCCGGCTGATCAAGTTCCAGGGCACCTACCACGGCTGGCACGACGCCGTCGCCATGAATGTGATCAGCCCGCCCGAGAAGATCGGCCACTTCGACCCCCTCTCCCTCGGCATGGACCCCGACGTGGCCGCGAAGACGATCGTGCTGCCCTTCAACGACGTCGAGGCCGCCGCCGAGACCCTGCAGCGCGAGGCCGAGTCGGTCGCCGCGGTGATCGTCGAGGTGATCCCCCACAACATCGGCTGCGTGATGCCCCGCCGCGAGTTCCTCGAGGCCCTGCGCGAGCTCACCCGCCAGCACGGCGTGGTCCTGATCTTCGACGAGGTGATCACCGGCTTCCGCCACGCTATCGGCGGCTACCAGTCCCTCGCCGGGGTCACGCCCGACCTGGCCACCTTCGCCAAGGCCATGGCCAACGGCTACCCGATCGCCGCCCTGGCCGGCAGCGCCGCCCTGATGGACCGCTTCGCGCCCGGCGGCGGGGTGCTCTTCGCCGGCACCTACAACGGCCACGCCGTCGGCGTCTCGGCCTCCCTCGCCACCATCGCCGAGCTCGAGGGCGGCGCCGTGCACGAGCACTGTTTCGGCCTGGCCCAGGTGGCCGCCGAGGGCCTGACCGCCATCGCCGAGGAGCTGGGCATCCCCATGCATGTGGCCCGCTTCGGCTCGGTCTTCGTGCCCTATTTCATGGAGCCCGGCCCGATCGAGAGCTACACCGACCTGTTCCGCAACGACACCGCCCGCGATGTCTGGTTCCGCAAGGCGATGTGCGAGCGCGGGATCTTCATGATCCCGACCGCGATGAAGCGCAACCATGTGAGCGCGGCCCACACCCGCGCCGACATCGCCCGCACCCTCGAGGTCGCCCGCGAGGTGCTCAGGGCTATGCCCGCCGACGTCTGACCGCCGGCAGGCCCCCGGGGCCGGCGCCCGGACGCGGCGCCGCCCGCCGCTCGGCTCACGCGGCGGGCACGACCAGCCCGACCCGGATCGCGTAGCGGACGAGACCCGCCGTGTCGTGGATGTCCAGACGCTCCATGAGCAGCGCCCTATGGGTCTCGACGGTCTTGACGCTGATCGTCAGCGCCTGGGCGATCTCGCGCGCGGTGTAACCCTCGGCGATCAGGCGCAGTACCTCGCGCTGCCGCGGCGTCAGAGGCTCCTCGCCGCCGCTGCCGACGTGCCGCAGGTACCCCGCCACCAGGTGCTTCGAGACGCTCGGGCTCAGGTAAGTCTCGCTACGCATGACGGCGCGGATCGCGAGGTCGAGCTCGGCCGGCGTCGAGTCCTTCAGCAGGTAGCCGCCGGCCCCGGCCCGCAGGGCCTGGGCCACGTAGGCCTCGCTCGCATGCATCGAGAGCATGATCACGCGCACCTGCGGGTGGAGCTTGCGCACCCGCTCGGCCACCTCCAGCCCGCTCATCGCGGCCATGGCGATGTCGAGCATCACGATGTCGGGCTGGAGCTGGGGCAGCAGGGCCAGGGCCTCGGCGCCCGACCCGGCCTCGCCGACCACCTCGAGGTTGGGCAGGCACTGGATCAGCGATCTGATGCCGGCGCGCACGAGGGTGTGATCTTCAACCAGCATGATCCGAATCGCGGCGCTCGCCATAGGTCGGCTCCGATGGGTGTAGCTCCAGCCCTGCGGGCGCGACGGCGCGCCCGGCTCGCTCGCGGTGATCGCCCGGCGGGCGGGCCCGCGCGGCAAATAGAGGCCCATTGTAGCACCCGGCTTCATCCAAATAGGCACCAGCCCGCCACCCCCAGAAGCCCAAGGGCGCAGCTCGCGGCTGCGCCCTCCCCTCGTCTCGCCCGGGGCCTGGTGCAGCTCCCGGCCACCACTTCGAGCATGCGCGGCGCGCCAGTGGCGTCCGGACGCGATCTGCGCACGCTGCAAGCACAAAGCTGCACGCTGCAATCGCGCTAGCCGATCTGGCGCTGGCCCTGCTGCCCCGCCGGCTGCGGCACGAGCTCGCTAAGCCAGGCCGGCCCCGCGCCGTCGG
>DAOLDO010000063.1:0-13775 GCA_035327325.1 Chloroflexaceae bacterium
GCCCCGGTTGGCGCGGAGGCGCGCCGCCTGGCGGCCGAGGGGATCACCACGGCCCGCCGCGCCGGCGGCCCCGTCGGCCCCGCCGGCCTGCGCGCCGTGCTGTGGGACGGCGAGCGGCGGCGCGTGGTCGCCCTCGAGGGCCGCCACTGGACCGTGGGCAGCGACCCGGGGTGCGCGATCGTGGCCGCGGGCGAGGGCGTCGTGCCGCTCCACGCCCGCCTGAGCGCGGCCGGCGACGGGCTGACGATCACCGGCCTGGCGAGCGCGGGCGATACGCGCCTCGGCGCCCTCGGCCGGCTGCTGGCCCCGGGCGCGCCCGCGCCCCTGGCCGAGGGCGAGCTGGTGCTGCTCGGGCAGAGCACCAGGCTCATGGTCGAGCGGGCCTACGCGGGCCCCGAGGAGGCCCTGTGATCGGCCCCGGCGCCCGCCTCGGCGACTACGCCCTCGTCGCCCGTCTCGGCGCGGGCGGGCAGGGGGTGGTCTTCCTGGCGCTCCCCTGGGCCGAGGGCGCGGCCAGGCGCGCCGCCGAGGCGCTGCTGCTGCGGGCGCTGCTCCGGGCCGGCCGGCTGACCAGGCGCCTGGCCGCCCGCCGGCGCCTGGCCGCCCTCAAGGTGGCCCGCCCCGCCATGGCCGACAGCCTCCACGACGAGCACGGCCACCTGGCGGGGCCCGGCGCCGGCCACCCGCACCTCGCGGCCCTGTACCGCGCCCGCTTCCCCCAGGCCCCTGGGCCAGACCTGGCCCTCGCCCGCGCTCAGGGGGAGCGAGCGCCGCTGCTCACCCTCGCCCTCGCCTACGAGGTCGGCGCGCCCCTCAGCAGGTGCCTGGCCCGCCGGGGCGCGCGCCCGCCCGACCTGGCCTGGGCCCTCGCCGTCGCGGGCCAGGTCGCCCGCGCCCTGGCACACCTGCATGGTCGCGGGGTGGTGCACCACGACGTGCGCCCCGCGAATGTGATCGTCGGGCCTGGGCCCCGCGCCGTGCTAATAGACCTCGGCGCCGCCGTGGCCGCCGGCGGGCCGCTGCGCGGGGGCGTGTATGGGGCTCCGGCGTGGCTCCCCCCCGAGCGCCTTGGGCCGCGCCCCGCGCCGGCCTCGCCCCTGGTGGATATCTACGCCATGGGCGGGCTGCTCCGCGCCATGGTGGCGGGCTCGGCGTCGCCCGGCCTGTGCCGGCTGATTGACGAGGCCCTCGCGCCCGACCCGGCCCGGCGAGGCGCCGCCCTCCCCTCGGCCGAGGCCCTCATCGCCCGCCTGGACGGGCTCGCGGGGCGCTCTGGCCTCGCCGCGCGGTGAGGCCGCCGGCGCTCGTTCCGACCGTCGGCCCTCGCTGTGGAGCCACTGTCTGGGAGGCTCAATGTCCATGGAGCTCGCCGCCCCGGACGCGGCAGGAGGATCTTATGCTCCCGCGAACGCTCTTGGCCCTGGCCCTCGTCGCCGCGCTGCTCGCCGGGTGCGGGAACAGGCTCCCGCCGGGCGAGGGCGCGGTCCCGCCCACCCCACCCCCCGGCCCGGCCGAACAGGCGCTCGCGGCCTACGGTGCGGCCGTTGCGCCGCCCTCGGACCGGGCGGTCGTGCGCCGGGCGCTCGACCAGGTCTCTCTGGCCCTGGCCGTGGCGCCGGCGGGCCACCCGCTGCGTGGCGACCTCGACGCTGCCCAGGGCGACCTCGTCGCCCGGCTGGCCCAGCCCGCGGGTGAGGGCTCGAACGAGCGAGGCGCGGCGCCGGCTGACGAGCCCCCTGGCCCCTCCGCGCCGGCGGGTGGCTCGCCCCAGCCCATGCCGGCGCCTCCATCGCCCACGGCCGGCGCGCCGCCGGCGCGCCCTCGCTCCCCCGAGCAGGCCATCTCGACACCTTCGGACTTCGCCGTCGTGACGCGCAAGAGCTTCGACGGGAGCGGCGTCAGCGGCCAGTTCGCGTCGTGCATTGACGTGCAGATCCTCGGGCGCGACGGGCCCGTGGGCGGGGCCGTGGTCGGGATCAACAACGGCGACCACAGCTACCAGGACCAGACGGACCCGGGCGGCTACAGCGGGCGCTGCGGCCTCGGAGCCTCGACCTGGAGCGTGGTGCTCTTCTGGACGCCCGAGGGCGGGCCGGCGCAGCCCGTGGCCACCACGGTCTACGTCAGCGGGGCGCCCGAGCAGCGCGCCGCCGTGGTGTTCCAGAGGCCCTGATCTGGCGCGGCTGGTACTAGCTCCGCGCCGGAGCGCGGCCTACCCCTCAAGGATGCTCACGGTGAGCGTGGGGCCGTAGGCGCCGATCGTGAGCCGGTCGCCGTCGCCGAGGGACTCGGGGGCCTCGGGGAAGAGGCGCGCCCCGTTGAGCAGCGTGGCCACGTCCACGCGGGCCGTGGCGATCGTCCACGTCCCCTGGGGCCCGGGCGCCAGGGCGCAGTGGGCCGTCTTGGAGACATAGGCGTAGGGCGACTCGCGCCGCTCGAGCAGCTCGAGCTCGCGCTGGTGGGCCGTCGGGTTCAGCAGGGCCATCAGGCCGAGCAGCCACCCCCTGGTGAGCGCGAGGGGCCGCGGGCCCAGGGCTACCTCGCTGCCGTCCGGGAGGCCGAGCAGGCAGCGCCGGCAGCCGCCCGCCCCTCGCTCCGTCACCCAGAGGTGGCTGCCGCAGCCGACGCCCTGGTCGCCCACGGGCGCGCCCCGGCGCAGGGGCCGGCCGTCCGCCGCGCCGAGGCGCAGGGTATACGGCCGCGCTCGCCCCGAGCCGTCAATCTCGCTCAGGCCGCAGCCCGCGAGCAGCAGGGGCAGCAGGCTGTCCGGCGGGCTGTCCTCACAGACCACGGTGGTGGCCTGCTCTCGCCCTGCGACGAGCCAGTGCAGAGTCACGGTCAGGCTCTCGCGTCGGCTGCTCATCGCGCATCCTCCTCGACCCCCGAGAGGGCGAGCTGTACGAGCTGCTGGTCGTCCTCGCCGACGAGCAGGGCGCGGCCAGGGGGCTGGTGGGCCCCGCGCTGGTCGGCCAGGGGGAGCGCGGCGCCGAGGAGGCGCGTCCCCGGGTCGTAGCGGCCGGGCCAGAGGACGAGGCCAGAGCGTCCACCGTCGAGAGCGCGCAGCAGGTTGTCGTCGGCGTAGGCGACGGCGGCGGCGAGCACCAGGTGCTCGCCGAGCTGGCCGCCGACCTGGGCGATCTCGCAGAGGAGCTCGAAGAGGTTGGGCTGACCGCCGTAGCTCTGGGCGAGCTGGCCGCGGAGCCGCTCGCGGGCGAGGTGGTAGTCGTCCACGACGATCAGGCGGCGGGCGCCTCCGGCAGCGCGGGCCGCCAGCAACTCCTCGGCCATAGCGGCGGCGCCCGGCTCGTCGGCCGCGTAGGTGCCGGTGTGCGGAAGCTCGCGCAGGGGCAGCAAGGCGCCGCGCGGCCCATCGAGCAGGTGCACGCGCAGCTCGTCGGGGCTGGCGCGGGCCGCCAGGGCCCTGGCGATGGTGAGCAGGGCCTGGGACTTGCCGCTGCGGCGTGGGCCGATCACGAGGGCGTGGGGCGTCTCGGGCCCCAGGCGCAGCCACGCGGGGCCCAGGCCCACCCGCTCGCGGCCGATGGGCGCGGCGAGCGTGGCGTCGCCGGGCGGGCCGCCCGCGGGCGCCAGCGAGGCCAGTGGCACAAGGTCGGGCAGCAGCTCGACGGGCGGCGGACCGCCGTCGCCGTCGGGCGCGCCCCAGGCCGCCGCGAGGGCCGCCACGCGCTCGCGCAGGTCGCGGGCCAGGTCGGCGTCGGGTGGGGCGGCCTCGCCCTCGACGACTTCGGCGGCGCCCAGGCATGGCAGGGCGACCTGCAGCTCCAGGGCCCCGTGGTCGGGGTGGGCCACGAGAGCGCGCCCGGGCAGGGCGGCGGGGATCTGCGCGCTCACCCGCGCGCCCAGCAGATCCCCGTAGTCGTGCAGCTCGGGCTGGCGCAGGGCCACCCGCGTCTCGATCAGTGCGAGCAGCCTGTAGCTCAGGTCGGCGGCCCTGTCGGCGCTGAGGGCCAGGTGGACGCCGAACGGTCGCCCCTGGCGCGCCAGGCGGATCAGCTCGTCAATCAGGGCCTCGTCGCCGCCCCCGTCGCCCAGCTCCTCGCGCAGCACCGCGACCTTGTCAATCACCACCAGGACGGCGGGGAGGCTCGCGCCCGCGCGGGCCCTGTAGTCGGGCAGGTCGGCGGCGTCGGCGGCCCTCAGCAGGTCCTGGCGCTCGGCGATCATGCCGGCCAGCATGTGGAGCAGGCGGCGCACCCGCTCGCCCTCGCGGGCGAGGAGGTGGGCGCCGACGTGGGGGAGCCCGGCGAGGGGGCTGAGGCCCTGCCCGCCCGCGTCCACCAGGTAGCACCACAGATCGCGGGGCGAGTGGGCCGCGGTCAGGCCGAGGACCAGGGTGCGCAGCAAGGTGGTCTTGCCGCTGCCCGGCGCGCCGACCACCGCCAGGTGGCCCGCGCCGAGATCGATCGCGAACGGCTCGCGCCGGCCCTCCTGGGGCAGGTCGAGCAGCCCCACGACCTGGCGCAGCCACGGGGCCGCGGCCCCTGCCCATGGGCCCGCCGGGCCCGGCCAGGGCGCCAGGTCGGCGAGGGGCAGCCGGGGCGGGAGGGGCGGCTGCCAGATGCTTGGTGGGCTCCACCCGGGGAAGGCGGGTCCGCGGGCCGCGTGCGCTGCTCGCAGGGCGCGCACCAGCACGTCCAGGTCCGTCTCGCGGGGCGTCGCGGCGGGCCGCGGGGTGGCGGCGGCGACCGGCTGCTCGCGCCCGTCGCGCAGGAAGCTGACGCGAGGGAGCGCGGCGCCCTCGGGCGCGGCCGGCGTGTGGGGGCCGGTGACCGTGGCCACCTGGAGCAACAGCACCTCGCCGCCGGCCCGCAGGTAGGCGCGGCCCGGCAGGTCGGTCGGCAGGAAGGCGGCGTCGGGCTTGAGCAGCATCTCGCGGCTGTCCTCGGCGCCGCCGAGGCGCAGGGCGATGAAGTAGGAGAGCTGGCTGCGGATCTCGTCGCTGACGGCGCGGGCCGGCTGCTGGGTGGCGAGCAGCAGGCAGACGCCGAGCGAGCGGCCCTGCTTGACGACGCGGACCAGCTCGGCCACGAACTCGGGGTTGCCGCGGGCCAGCTCGTCGAACTCGTCCACCACCACCAGCAGGTTCGGCAGCGGCGGCAGCCCCGCCCGGGCCGCCAGGGCGCGGTAGTCGCCGATGTTCTCGACCTTCGCCGCGTGCGCTGTCGCCGCGTCCTTGAGCAGCCCCTTGCGCCGCCTCAGCTCGCTCCTGAGGGCGGTGATCGCCCGCTCGGCCATGCGGCCCTCCAGGTCGGTGACCAGGCCGGCCGTGTGCGGGAGCGTGGCGAACGGCATGAGGGCCGCGCCGCCCTTGAAGTCGATCAGTAGGAGCTGGAGGCGCTCGGGGCCGTGGGTCGCCGCGAGGGCCGCGATGATCGTCTGCAGCAGCACGCTCTTGCCGGCCCCCGTCGCCCCCGCGATGATCCCGTGGGGCCCGTGGCGGCCCTCGTTCAGGTCGAGGTGGACGGGCGCGCCGTCCGCCCCGGCCCCGATCGGCACGCCGGGGTGCCAGGCGGCCTTGGGCGGCGCCCCCCACCAGCGCGGCGGGCTGAACTCGGCCTCGCCCCGCGCCCCGAGCAGGTCGAACAGGCGCACACCCCGTGGGATGGCCTGGGCGCCCCCGCTCTCGAGCAGGCGCACCCCGGCGAGCCTGCGGGCGAGCCTATCGCTTGCCGCCAGCTCCGCCCGGTCGGGCGCGAAACGCTCGCGGGGCCACGCGTCGCCCGCCCGCGTCCAGCGCCCGCCCCGCTCGTCGAGCTCGGCCATGGCCGCGCACGCCTCGGGGATCTGGGGCCACGACGGGGCGATCAGCAGCGTGGCCATTCCCAGTGTCCCGCCGTGGCGCAGGATCTCGGACAGGGCCGGGTGGTCGTGGGGGAGGGCGGCGCCGTCCACGAGCACGAGCAGCCGGGGCGTGGGGGCCGGGGCCTGGGGCGCGCGGCCGGCCCCCTCGCGCCGCCGGCTGAGCTGGTCGAGCAGCTCGCTGGCAAGTCGGGCGACCGCATTGGGGCCGCCGGCCAGCATGCGCGCGCCCGGCGCCGGGTTGTTCGAGAGGGGGACGCAGTGGGGCAGCCAGCGCAGCCACTCCCACTCCGTCGCGGCCTGGGGGCTGAACAGGGCGGCGAGACGCAGGTCGGCCGGGGCGTGGAGGGTCACGGCCTGCCAGACCAGGGCGCGGGCGAGGGACGCAGCGGCGGCGCGCGGCCCTGCGATCCCGAGGGAGCCCACACGGCCCAGGGGCACAGAGATCGGCACCTGGCGCAGGGTGGCGTACTCGGCGGCAGCCCGGTGGAGCCGGCGGTCCACCGCGCCGCCCGCCGTCGGGGGCGGCACGCGGGCCTGGCTGGCGGCCGGCAGGCAGCCGGCGCCGAGCCGCAGCTCGAGGAAGTCGTCATCGCCCGGCCGGCGCTCCCACAGGCGCGGCTCGGGGGCGGCCTCGCCGCCGGCGGCGCCCGCGATCAGCAGCAGCTCGGCCGGGTCGGGGCTGAGGTAGATGCGCGCCGCCCGCTCCTGCTCGTGGAGGCGCCGCAGGCGGGCGAAGCCCAGCTCCAGCTGGTCCTCAAACAGGGCGCGGCGCTCGGCGTAGGCCGCGGCGGCGCGCCGGGCCGCCGCCCGCTGGCCGAGCAGGCCCGCGCCGAGCCCCATCAGGGCCATGGCGCCCATCGGCAGGGCCACCAGCAGCGGGTTGCCGCCCCCGAGCCCCGCCGCCCCGGCGAAGACCCCGGCCCCCGCCAGGGGCATGAGCATGGTCACCCAGTCGGCCCGGGCGGGCTCGGGCGGGGCCGGCGGCTCCGGCAGCTCTATAGCCTCGGCGGGCCAGCGCGGGCGTACCCGCGGCGGGCGGTTAAAGCTGTGGCCGCGCATCGTCCCTCCTGCGCCGCTCGCGGCGCTCCCACTCCTCGCGCTCGCGCTCGCGCCGGGCCTGCTCCTCGCGGGCCCGCTGGTCGGCCGTGGCGACCGCGCTCGCGGCCGCCCGGCAGTCGGCGGCGAGGCGCCGGGCCTCGGCGTCCAGCCCGCGCCGGCGCAGGTCGAAGGCGGCCCGGTGCCGTCCGAGCCAGAAGCCCGTGGCGGCGCCCGCGCCTCTGGCGCAGTCGGCGGCCGCTCGCTCGACCTCGTCGGCCGCTCGCCTCAGGGCCGCGATGGCCGACCTGGCGGCGCCGTGGTCCCAGCGCACATCGGTGTAGTCGGGCCGGTCGTGCGGTGCCATGGGTGTCCTCTAGTCAAAGTGCGGCGCAGGCGCTGAGCCACGTGGCCCGTGACTTTGGCGTTGGGGCGCCTCGACATGGGCGCCCACGCTGGGGCGCCCTTACATCGCGGGCCGGCTGCCCGAGGGTCAGGGGCTCGGCGTGGGTGTGGGCGTGGGCGTGGGCGCCGGCGCAGATGGGCGGGCTGGCGCGGGCTCCGGTGTGGGGCGAGACTCTGATCTGGGATCTGGGGTCGGCGTGGGCGTCGGGCTGGGCGCCACCGGCGTGGGCCGCGGCGTCGGGGCCGTGGCGTCGGGGTCCGGTGCGGGCGCCGCGTCGCCGTAGGCCACGTAGGTCGCGGGGTCAACCACATAGGGCATAGCCAGGAGCTCGGGCGGGAGGCCGGCGTAACTCTCGTGGTTGCCATAGGCCGAGTGGGCGCCCGTGGGCTCGTCGAGGCGCCCGTTGTCGAGCATAATCACGCTGGGGTCGCTCGCGTGGCCCGCGCCGACGTTGAGCGCCAGGCTGTCGTCGGCGTTGACGTAGTGGCGCTCGACGGCGCCGGCGAAGGGGTCGCCCGGGCCCGCGTCCGGTGGCTCGCCCGCGGGCCCCTTCGGCCGCACGGCGCCGAAGGTGATCAGGCTGCCGACCGTGACGCCCGCCGCCGCGACGGCCCGCCGCACCTCGGGGTCGTCGCGCAGCAGCAAGGCCATCCCGCCGCCCATGCTGTGACCTTGCAGGTGGAGCGTGCTGCCCGGCGGGATGCGCGCGAGGTCGGCCAGGACGCGCGCCTTGACATGCTCGTAGTAGTGGTTGCCCGCGCCCGCGCCCTGGGCGGTCAGGGCCACGGCCTCGAAGTTGTTGGGCACGCCCGGCTTGTTGGGGTCAAGCCCGGCGATGCTGACGCGGTACTCGCCCGTCGCGCCGTTCAGGCGCTCCAGGCGCACCTGCTCGCCGGGGAAGTAGCTGATGCCGCTGTGGTCGCCTGCCATGGCGTCGGCCGGCCCCGGGCGGAACGGCGCGCCCGGCCTGGCCGCGCAGAGGGCGCTCACGAACGCCTGCCCCGCGACGACGTCGAGGGCGCCGGTGCGCGGGTTGACGACGGCCTCGCGCTGGTCCCCCGCGCGCGCCCCTGCCTGGCCTGGCGTGACGGGGCCAGCCAGCGCGAGCTTGAGGGCGTCGAGCTCCGCGCCGAGGGCGCGGAACTGGGCCGGGTCGAGGTGGGCCATGCTCTCGTACCAGACGCCATGGAGCAGCTGCACCAGGCGCTCCTCGGCGCCGTCCACGGGCTGCGCCGCCGACCGGGTCCGGTCGCCCGCGATGGTCAGGCCCGCCACCGTGCCCAGATGCTCGCCGCCGATGGCCCCGAGGGCGACCAGCGCGCCCGGGTTGCGCAGCGCCCAGCCTCTGCCGTACAGGGTGATGTGGCTCCTGATCATGCGGGTCAGCGCGATCAGCCGGCGGGCCTCGGCGTTCCACATGGCCCGCCTGCGCGCCTCGGCCAGCCGGCCGGCCGGGGGCGGGGGCGGGCCGAACATGGGCCGCGCCTGGCCGGCGTCGGCCCGCCGGAAGCCGTCGCCCACGTCGCCCGCCCAGGCGGCCAGCTCGGCCTCGCGGCGCCCGTAGCCGGCCACGCGGGCCACAAGGTCGCCGGCGGCCGGGACGCCGTACTCGCGGCAGCGGTCGAAGAACGGCGCCAGCGCGGCCTCGAGGCGGCGGGCCTCGGCCTCGACCTGGGCGCCCACCGCAGCACCCGCCCTGCTGTAGCGGGCGAGCTCCGCGGGGCGGGCGGAGCTGCTTGGCTCCATCGGCGGCTCCTTTCAGGCTGGGCTGGTCGCTGGGGTAGTCGGGGCGCTGATCGGAGGGCCCGCCGCCGGGGTGGCGGCGGGCTAGGGCGTGGCTCGGCGTGGAGCCGCGGGGCGCGGCGTGCGCGGGCGCGCCCGGCAGGCAGGGGGCGGCGCTACATGTTGCCGCCGGCCTGCATGATGTTCTGGTTGATCTGCTGGACCTGGCGGCGCAGCTCCTCGAGGGCCTGCTGGATGCCCACCAGCTTCTGGTGGGTGTCGGCCCAGTGGGCGCGGAACTCGCCGGCCAGGCGGCCATCCCAGTTGTTGGGCTGGCTGAGGATCTGGCCCTTGCTGTTGAGCTGGCCGATCTGCTCGAGCAGCGGGCCGTTCACGATGGCCTGGAAGGCGGCGATGGCCTCGCGGGCCGTGGCGGTGGAGAGGACGCGGTCGCTCATCGGGGGCCTCCTGTCGCGCGGTGCGCGCTGCGCTTGTCTCGCAGCATGTACCGCCAGGGGGCTGAGGGGGATACGGGGAGGTTGGGGGGCCGGGAGACAAAAAGACCAGGAGCGCCTATCGGAGCAGGTAGGCGGGCTCCTGGTCTGCGGGCGAGCGGGGCGGGCGAGCCTACGGGTAGATGCCGCGGGTGGTCACGGCGTCGGCGACGCGCGGCACGGCGACGGCGTAGGCGGCCGTGCGCATATGGACGCGGCGGGACTCGGCCTCGCGCAGCACGGCGTTGAAGGCGCGGCGCATCACCCGCTCGAGCTGGGCGTTCACCTCGCCCTCGTCCCAGAAGAACTCCTGCAGGCCCTGGACCCACTCGAAGTAGCTGACGGTCACGCCGCCGGCGTTGGCCAGGATGTCCGGCAGCACGAAGGCGCCCTGGTCGTAGAGGATCTCGTCGGCCTCGGGGGTGGTCGGGCCGTTGGCGGCCTCGGCGATCACCCGGGCGCGCACGTGGCGCGCGTTGGCCGCCGTGATCGCGTTCGAGAGGGCCGCGGGGATGAGCACGTCGCAGTCGAGCTCGACCAGTTCCTCGTTGCTGAGCCGGTCGCCGCCGGGGTAATCGGCGACCGTGCCGGAGCCAGCTTTGTGGCGCAGCACCTCGGCGGGGCTCAGGCCGCGCCTGTTGTAGACGCCTCCCGTGCTGTCGCTGACCGCCACCACCGTGGCGCCGACATCGTGCAGCATACGGGCGATATTCGAGCCGACGTTGCCGAAGCCCTGGATCGCGATCCTGGCCTTCAGCAGGTCGAGGCCGAGGTGGCGCGCGGCCGCCGCGAGCATGTAGAGCATGCCCCGCGCCGTCGCCTCGTGGCGCCCCTCCGATCCGCCGATGTTGAGCGGCTTGCCGGTGACGATCGCGGGCACCGTGTAGCCCTGGTGCATGGAGATCGTGTCCATGATCCAGGCCATGATCTGCGGGTTGGTGTTGACGTCTGGGGCGGGGATGTCCTTCTCGGGGCCGATCAGCAGGCTGATCTCGGTCGCGTAGCGCCTGGTCAGCCGCTCGACCTCCTCGGCCGAGAGCTGCTTCGGGTCAACCACCACGCCGCCCTTGGCGCCGCCGTAGGGCAGGTTGGTCACGGCGCACTTCCACGACATCCACATGGCCAGGGCGCGCACGTCGTCGAGGGTGAGGTCGGGGTGGAAACGGATACCGCCCTTGGTCGGGCCGCGCGAAAGGTTGTGCTGCACGCGGTAGCCCGCGAACATGCGCGTGCTGCCGTCGTCGAGCTTGACTGGGAAGTTGACGCTGAGCTCGCGCTGGGGGGCCCGCAGGATGCAGCGCAGGTTCTCGGAGAGGTCGAGCAGATCGGCGGCGATGTCGAACTGTCGCTGGGCGATCGCGAAGGGGGTCTGCGTTCCGAGCGCAGGGATATCGAGCGCCATTGGTCGGTGCCTCCTCGTCAGTGAGTCGGTCGGCTGCTGGCCGGTCGCGGCATCGTCGGCGCGACCCATTTATTGTACCACCGCGTACAAGAATCAGGATGAGACCTCTGTCAGGAAGAGGGGCATCCTGGCCGGGCTACTCGGGGATGAACTCGCGCTCGCTCTCGACGCTGCGCACGAAGGCGGCGATCAGCCTGGCCGCCTGCTCGACGTCGCCCAGGGCGACCATCTCGTTCGGCGAGTGCAGGTAGCGCGTCGCGATCGAGACCACCCCCGTGGCCACGCCGCCCCGCGCCCTGTGGATCGCGTCGGCGTCGGTGCCGCTGTAGCGCGGCGTCATCTGCAGGGCGTAGGGGATCTGCTCGCGCTCGGCCACCTCGGTGAGCCGCCGGAAGACCAGGGGGCTGTTGGCCGACCCGCGCGAGAGCACGGGGCCGCCGCCGAGCCGCACGTCGCCGTGCTGGCGCTTCTCCGACTCGGGGTGGTCGGTCGCGAAGGTGACGTCCACGGCGATGGCGATCTGCGGGTCGAAGCTGAAGGCGGCGGTCATGGCCCCGGCGAAGGTGATCTCCTCCTGGGTCGTGGCCACGGCGGCCACGCGGGCCTTCGACCGGTCCTCGCCGAGCAGGCGCAGGGCTTCGAGCACCACGAAGGCGCCCACGCGGTCGTCCAGGCTCCGGCTGACCAGGCGGCCGTTCGGCAATTCGTAGAGCGGGGCGTCAATCACGCCGACGGTGCCGACGCGCACGTGGGCCTGGGCCTCGTCGCGGCCCGCCACGCCGATATCAAGCCACATCTTCTCGATCGTGCTGGCCTGGCCCCGCTCGTCGGGCTTGAGCAGGTGGATGGGCTTCTTGCCGATCACGCCGACCACCTCGCCGGCGGGGCCGAGCAGGCGCACGCGCTGCCCGACGAGGACCTGGGCGTCCCACCCGCCCACGGCGTCGAAGCCGAGGAAGCCCTCGTCGTCAATATAGGTGACCATCAGGCCGATCTCGTCAATGTGGCCGGCGAGCAGCACGCGGGGGCCGGGGCCGTCGAGCACCGCGTAGCTGTTGCCGCTCACGTGGGCGTAGACGCTGTCGGCGAAGGCGCGGGCCTCGGCCCGCCACACCCTGGCGGCCGCCTCCTCGTCGCCGGAGGGGCCGGGGGTGCTCAGCAGCCGCTTCAGAAAGGCCAGGCGAGACTCTTCCATAGGTGCCGTTGCTCCTGTGCTCTGGGGGGCGCGCCATTATAGCACTACTTTTGTTGGCCGCCCCGTTCCGTGGTATCCTTGAGGGGATAGGGCGGGGCAGAGCGCCCCGCCGCCCGGGATGCGAGAGTGCCTATGCTCAGGCGCGTCGCCGTGCTTTACAACCCGTACTCTGAGGCCACCGTGGAGCGGTCCGACGAGCTGGCCGCCTGGCTGCGCTCCCGCGGCATCGTGGCCTGGCGCGGCGTCTCGCAGCAGGCTCGCGATAACCAGGGGGAGCTGCAAGAGACGGACCTGATGGTCGCTATGGGCGGCGACGGCACCGTGCTGCGCGCCGCGCGCCTCTGCTTCCCCCTGGACATCCCGGTGCTCCCCGTGGCCCTCGGCCACCTCAGCTTCATGGCCGAGGTGCAGCCCGGCGAGGTCTACGAGGCGATCGAGCGCGTCCGCCAGGGCGGCGGCTGGCACGACGAGCGGGCCCTGATCCGCGCCACACTCTACCGCGACGGCCAGCCGCTCGAGGAGTACACCGCCCTCAACGAGATCGTGCTCTCGCGCAGCGACATCAGCCGCGTGATCAAGGCCCACGTCCGCATTGACGACTCGCCCCTCACCACCTACCACAGCGACGGCGTCCTGGTCGCCACCGCCACCGGCTCGACCGCCTACGCCCTCGCCGCCGGCGGCCCGATCATGGACCCGCGCTCGCGGGCGCTGCTGCTGGTCGGCATCGCGCCCCACCTCACCAGCGTGCCCTCGATGGTGCTCCACGAGGACGCCGTGGTCACGATCAGGGTTGATAGCCGCCACCACGCTATCCTGGCCATTGACGGCCGCGAGAACCTCCCCCTCCACTTCGGCGATGAGGTCGTCGTGCGCCGCAGCTCGAAGGTCTGCACCTTCGTGCGCCTGCGCCCCAGCAGCCAGTTCTACACCCAGCTTGTCGCCCGCCTCAGGCGCGACGAGGAGATGTAGCGCCCCCCTCTCAGCCAAGGGGAGTTGGGGGGCGTCGGCGTTGGCCGGGCTCTCGCCGCCGCAGGTGGGGTCGTACTCGGTCGCAGTCCGCCCACCATGCGGCGCCCTCCGCACAATAGCGCGCACGCTGGGCTGCCTGCCGCGGGCGCCCTACCCGGCCTATAATAAACCCCATGCAGCAGACTCCACGGGGGGCCGCGCCCGCCCACCCCCGCGCCATCGTCGCGCTCTACGTCGCCGGCACCGTCGTCTTCTCGGACATGTACCTGACCCAGCCGATCCTGCCGCTGCTCTCGGCCGAGTTCGGCGTGGCGGCGCCGACGGCGGGCCTCACCATCTCGGCGGTGGTGCTGATGATCGCGCTGGCCTCGCTGGCCTACGGCCCGCTCAGCGACACCCTGGGGCGCAAGCCGGTGATGGTGGGCAGCTGCGCCCTGCTGGCGCTGCCGACCCTGCTCTGCGCGCTGGCGCCCACGTTCGCGAGCCTGCTGCTCTTCCGGGCCCTCCAGGGGCTGCTCATCCCGGGCCTCACGGCTGTGGCGGTGGCCTACCTGGGCGACCTGGTGGGGCCGGCGGGCTTCGGCCGCGCCGTGGGGGGGTGGATCGCGGCCAACGTGGCCGGCGGGCTGACGGGCCGGGTCGCCAGCGGCGTGATCACCGAGTTGGCGGGCTGGCGGGGCGGCCTCGTCCGTTTTCCCGCCCTCCCGCTACTCTGCGCCGCCCGGC
>DAOLDO010000064.1:0-13761 GCA_035327325.1 Chloroflexaceae bacterium
GTGGCCCTCGCGGCCGTGCTGGCGGGCCTGCTGCCCGCGGAGTGCCGCAGCGTCCGCGTGATTGTCAGCGGGGGCAACGTTGACCCGTCGCTGCTCAGGGCGCTCTGGTAGCGCAACAAAAGGGCGCCGCCCATAAGGCAGCGCCCCGTTCTGGCGACCCCGGCGCGACTCGAACGCGCGACCTTTTCCTCCGCAGGGAAACGCTCTAATCCACTGAGCTACGGGGTCATTCACTTCGCGACCGTGGTGAGTATACCACGGCGGGTCCGATCGCGCAACTTTTAGAACATGCTCAGCTGCTCGGGCGGCGGCTCGTCCGCGCCCCAGCCCAGGGGCGGCAGCTCGACCAGCCGCGCCAGCCTGGCGTGGAACGTCCGGCAGATCCGGGGCGACAGGCGCTCGTCGGGGCAGTGGCAGAAGAAGTAGACCGTGGTGCCCTCGGCCAGCCAGGCGGCCACGCGCCCGGCCCACTCGTCGAGGAAGGGGCCGTTCAGCGCGAGGTCGGGGTGGCCGATGTAGCGGACGAGGGCGAGCCCGCCGCTGTGGAGCGGGTGCAGCGGCACGTCGGGCTTGTTGTCGCGGGCTCGCTGGAGATCGTCCTCGGCGCCTGGGAGGGGGCCGGCGCCGAGCGGGCGCACGTCCATCAGCACCCTGCCGGCGCCGTAGCGCTCCAGCAGCGCCATCAGCGCCGCCTCCCCGGGCGCGGCGTACCAGTCGGCGTGGCGCACCTCGACGGCGACCCGGTGGCCGCCGGGCCAGCCCTGTAGCCAGCGCTCGAGGTCGGCGAGCCTGTCGGCGCTGTAGCCGGGCGGCAGCTGGAGGAAGAAGGGGCCCAGGCGCTCGCCGAGCGGGGCCATGCGCTCGACAAAGGCGCGGGTCGGCTCGAGTTGGGCGTCCAGGGGGCCCTCGTGGCTGACCTCGCGGGGCAGCTTGAAGCAGAAGCGGAAGCCCGCGGGCGTCTCGGCGGCCCAGCGGGCCACCACGTCGGGCCTGGGCACCGCGTAGAAGGTGGTGTTGCCCTCGACGGTGGACAGGCGGCGGCTGTAGAGGCGCAGGAAGTCGGCGCTCCTGCTCCCCGGCGGGAACAGCTCGCCCCCCCAATCCTTGTAGGCCCAGACGGCGCAGCCGAGGTAGAAGCGCATAGACAAGCCTTCAGATGGGCTCGCTGCGCTTTACAGTCGCTCCGGACCTCATCCCCGCCTCGCGCTGCTCGGCTCCCCCTTCACGCCCCCGCCGCAGCTCCTGCGTCGGGGGGAGAGGGGGGCGGGGGGTGAGGACTGCGGCGGCATCAGACTGTAAAGCGCATACAAACCATGCCATAGAGATATTCTACCGTGTCGCGACGACGCGCTCGAGCAGCTTGACGCTGGCGTAGATCGCGTCAATGTGGGGCGTGGGCGCGCCGACGAGGCGGCCGAGCTCGGCCACGGCGCCGACCAGGGCGTCAATCTCGGTGGTGCGGCCCGCCTCGATGTCCTGGAGCATCGAGGTCTTGTGGGCGCCGATCTCCTCGGCCATCTTGATCCGGCGCTCGATCGAGACCGGGAAGCGCACGCCGAGGGCCTCGGCCACGGCCTGGGCCTCGGCCATCATGCGCTCGCAGAGGCCGCGGGTCAGCGGGTCGCCGATGATCAGGTCCACGGTAGCCCTGGTCAGGGCGCTGATCGGGTTGATCGAGAGGTTGCCCCAGAGCTTGAGCCAGAGCTCGTTGCGGATATCGGCGCGCACCGGGGCCTTGAGGCCGGCGGTCGTGATCAGCTGGGACAGGCGCATGACGCGCTCGGAGCGCCCGCCGGCGGGCTCGCCCAGGGTGAAGCGGTTGCCCTCGATGTGGCGGATCACGCCGGGCCGGGCGATCTCGGCGGCGGGGTAGACCACGCCGCCGATCACGCGCTCGACCTCGGTGTTGGCCGCGATCGTCCCGCCGGGGTCAACCAGCTCGACGGGGCGACCGTCGTGCTCGCCGCCGTGGCCCATGAAGTACCACCAGGGGATGCCGTTCTGGGCGTAGACCACGGCCGTCTCGGGGCCGTAGAGGGCGCGCATGGGCGCGGCGAGGGCCGGCAGGCTCTGGGCCTTTACGGCGACGATCACATAGTCCTGGGGCCCGGCCTCGGCCATGTTGGCGGTGGCGAGGGCGGGGCGGGCCACCTCGGTGCGGCCGTCGTACTCAAGGGCCAGGCCGTCGCGTCGAATCGCCTCGAGGTGGGCGCCCCTGGCGATCAGGGTCACCTCCGCGCCGGCCTGGGCCAGCCGCACGCCCAGCAGGCCGCCGATCGCCCCGGCCCCAACAATACACACGCGCATAGTCTCGCTCGCTTGCTCGCTGATGACCAAAGACCAGGGACCAAAGACCAAGGTCACGCAGAGCTCGCCCTGTGAGGCGTTGGTCTTTGGTCTTTGGTCTTTCGTCTCCTTCCTACAGTTTGCGCAGGTAGACCTGCTCGAGGGTGTGGCGCTCGCCCTTCTCGAGGATGAGGTCGGCCCGCTCGCGGGTCGGCTCGATGTTCTGCTTCAGGTTGACATAGTTGATCTCGCGCCAGATCCGCCTGGCGGTGGCGACGGCCTCCTCGACGCTCAGTTCGGCGTAGCGGCGGAAGTAGGACGAAGGGTCGCGGAAGGCCGTCTCGCGCAGGCGCAGGAAGCGCTCGATGTACCACTGCTGGAGGTGCTGCTCGTCGGCGTCCACGTAGATCGAGAAGTCGAAGAAGTCGGAGACGAAGATCTGGGGGGCGCGGGCGGGCCGGCCGCCCCGCTGCAGCACATTCAGGCCCTCGACGATCAGAATGTCGGGTCGGTCAATCACCAGGCGCTGGTCTGGCACGACGTCGTAGACCAGATGCGAGTAGATCGGCACATCGAGGCGGGGCGCGCCCGACTTGACCTCGGCCATGAACTGGATCAGGCGCCTGCGGTCATAGCTCTCGGGGAAGCCCTTGCGGTGCATGATGCCCCGCTCCTGCAGCACCCGGTTGGGATAGAGGAAGCCGTCGGTGGTGATCAGCTCGACGGCGAGCCCGGGGGTGCTGCGGGCGAGGAGGGCCTGGATGATGCGGGCGGTGCTGCTCTTGCCCACGGCCACGCTGCCGGCGATCCCGATCACGTAGGGCACGCGGCTGTCGGTGGGGTTGCCGAGGAAGACGTTGGTCACGGCGTAGAGCTGCTGCGAGGCGTCATAGTAGAGCTGGAGCAGGCGCAGCAGGGGCAGGTAGATGTCGGCCACGTCCTCGAGGGAGACCGTGTCGTTGAGGCTGACCATGGTGTCCAGCTCGTCGGCGGAGATCGGGAGCTGGGCGCCGTCGCGCAGGGCGGCCCACTCGGCGCGCCGGAAGCACAGGTAGGGAGTGAGGCGCTGCTCGGCGGCGAGCGAGAGAGCCATGCGGGTGCGTCCTTATGCTAGGGGGCTCACTCCACGAGCCCGAGGGTTCTGGCCATGCTGATCCGCTGGAGCTTGCCGGTGGCGCCGCGGGGCAGAGCCTCGAGGATGTGGATCTGGCGCGGCACCTTGAAGTCGGCCAGAGCGCGGGCGCAGTGCTCGCGCAGCTCGCGCTCGCCGGCCTCGGCGCGCAGCACCACGGCGGCGTGGACCTCCTCGCCCAGGGTCTTGTGGGGCACGGCGAAGGCGAGGGCCTCGGCCACGGCGGGGTGGCGGAGCAGCACGTCGTCAATCTCGAGGGGGGAGATCTTCTCGCCGCCGCGGTTGATCAGCTCCTTGATCCGGCCGGTGAGGTGCAGGTAGCCGTCGGGGTCAATCAGGCCCTGGTCGCCGGTGCGGAACCAGCCGCCCACGAAGGCGCCGGCGTTAGCCTCGGGGTTGTTCTCGTAGCCGTCAACCACATTGCCGCCGCGCACGACCACCTCGCCCCTGGCGCCCTGGGGCAGCAGGGCGCCCGCGTCGTCCATGATCGCAACCTCCACGCCGAGGCCGACGCCGACCGAGCCGGCCTTGCGCGGGGCGGGGGGCAGGGGGTTCGAGGCCATCTGGTGGCTGGCCTCGGTCATGCCGTAACTCTCGAGCACGGGCGCGCCGAAGGCGGCCTCGAGGCGCTCCATCACCACGGGGGGCAGGGGCGCGCTGCTCGACCGGATGAAGCGGAAGGGGTTGGCCCGGATCACCCCGGCGTTGCGCTCGGCCCGCTGGAGCAGGAGCTGGTGCATGGTCGGCACCGCCGAGTACCAGGTGGGCCGGAACTCCTCGACCCAGCCCCAGAAGCGCAGGGCGTCGAAGCCGGGCGGGCAGATTACCGTGCCGCCCGAGGCCAGGGTGCTGAGCAGCGAGGCGACGATGCCGTGGATGTGGAAGAGGGGCATCACGCAGAGAGCCCGGTCGCCCGGCTCGAGCTGGTAGGTGGCGCCGATGTTGGCGGCCGAGGTGGCCAGGTTACGGTGGCGGATCGGCACGCGCTTGGGCCTGCTGGTGGTGCCGCTCGTGTGCAGGATCATGGCCACGTCGTCGGGCGTGGCGAAGTCGGCATCGCGCGGGTGGGGGCGCGGGGCGCCGGGGCCGGGCGCGAAGCTGAGGGCGCCCTGCTCGTCGGGGGCCGCCTCGACCACGAACATGCCGGGGGTCATGGCGGCCCTGGCCTCCTCCTGGGTGCCGGGGGCGACGATCAGGGCCCGGGCGGCGGTGTCGTCGTAGTAGAAGGCGAACTCGTCCCGGCGGTACTTCGGGTTGAGGGGCGCGGCGGTGGCGGCGGTGGCGGCGGCGAGGAAGGCGATCGCCATCTCGGGGCCGTTGGCCATCGCGATCGCCACCCGGTCGCCGCGGCCAAGGCCGAGGGCCTGGAGCTGGCCGGCGAGGGCGGCGACATTCGCGCGGAGCGCCGCGTAGCTGAGGGGCGGCCTGCCTGGCGCCACCAGGGCCGGGTGGCCGTCGGCGCCGGCCGCGAGAAGGTCAAGCAGGGTCTTGTTCACAGGCTCGCGTGCCATGGGTCCACTCCATCGTGAGCTGTGCTCAGGGTACTCCGTGCAGTTACGCGGGGCGGCTCGCGGCTGGCCCATGGGCGCCCCGGCGTGGGCGCCCACATTGGGGCGCCCTTACGTCCCGATGGACGAGGCCGTGCCCCGCGGGCGCCCCGACTCACCACCCCACCGCGCACCCATCGCAGCGGGCCTCGGTGCCGGCCACGTAGGCGCCGGAGTCGAGGCGCCAGATGGCCTGGCCGCGCCCGAAGCCGCCGACCTCGGACTCGACGACGACCTGGTGGCCCAGGGCGGCCAGGCCCTCGACGACGTGGCGCGGCGTCTCGAGCTCCAGGCGCACGGTCCCGTCGCGCTCCCAGCGCCAGCGGGGCGCGTCGAGGGCGGCCTGGGGGTGCATGCCGTAGACCAGGCTGTTGACCATCACCTGGGCGTGGCCCTGGGGCTGCATGTGGGCGCCCATCACGCCGAAGGGCCCGACGCCTCTGCCGTCCTTCAGCAGGAAGCCGGGGATGATCGTGTGGAAGGGCCGCTTGCCGGGGGCGAGGGCGTTGGGGTGGCCGGGGGTGGTGACGAAGCCGTAGCCGCGGTTGTGCAGCGAGATGCCCCAGTCCGGCACGACCACGCCCGAGCCGAAGCCCATATAGGTGGACTGGATCATGCTGACCATCTGGCCGTCGCGGTCGGTCGCGCAGAAGTAGACCGTGCCGCCGCGGGGCAGCTCGCCGGGGCCGAAGTCCTGGGCCCTGGGGCCGATCCGGGCGCGGCGGGCCGCGAGGCGCTCGCGATCGAGCATGGCCGCCGTGGGCACCTCGGCCACGGCAGGGTCGCCGACGTAGGCGAAGATGTCGGCGAAGGCCAGCTTCATGGCCTCGATCTGCAGGTGGTAGCTGGCGGCCGAGTCGCGCGGGTGGCGGGCCAGGTCCACCCCGTCGAGGATGCCGAGGGCGATCAGGGCGGCGATGCCCTGGCCGTTGGGCGGGATCTCGGCCACGGTATGGCCGGCGTAGTCGGTGGTGATCGGCTCGACCCACTCGGAGCTGTGGGCGGCCAGGTCGTCCGCCGTCAGCAGGCCCCCGGTGGCGGCGCTGAAGCCGGCGATCGCCTCGGCGATCGGGCCCTCGTAGAAGGCCCTGGCGCCCTCCTGGGCCACCAGGCGCAGGGTGCGGGCGTGGCCGGGGGCGACGAAGCGCTCGGCGGCGCGGGGGGCGCGCCCGCCGGGGGCGTAGGTCTCGAGGAAGCCGGCGAACTCGGGGCCGGTGCGCTGCTGGGCGGCCGCCACGGCCCTGGCCCAGAAGTGGCTGACCATGGGCGCCACGGGGGCGCCGCCCTCGGCGTAGGCGATGGCGGGGCCGAAGACCTGGGCGAGGGGCAGGCGGCCGAAGCGGGCGTGCATGTCGCCCCAGAGCTGCACCACGCCGGGCACCGTCACCGGCAGCCAGCCGTGGGTCGGCATGCCGTCGTGCCCGGCGCGCCGTAGGGCTTCGACGCTCAGGGCGGCGGGGGCGCGGCCCGAGCCGTTGATGCCATGGAGCCGCGCGCCGTCCCAGATCAGGGCGAAGCCGTCGCCGCCGAGGCCGTTCGAGGTGGGCTCGAGCACGGTGAGGCAGGCCGCGGCGGCCAGGGCCGCGTCCACCGCGCTGCCGCCGGCCTGGAGCATGGCCAGGCCGGCCTGCGAGGCCAGGGGGTGGCTGGTGGCGACGGCGCCGTTCCCCGCGACGAGGGGGACGCGGCGGGCGGCGTAGGGGAAGCTCAGCAGATCATGGTGCACGGGCGCCCTCCAGTGGGCTATAGGCGGCGGATCTTCATGGGAATTATGCCACAGGTCGGGCCGGGACCGGGCGCCACAAGTGCAAGGAATTAACCGGGGGTTGACATTTAAGCCTATAGACACATGTGTTGGCGCCCGTATAATTGGTGACACGCGCCACACTGCATCGGGGAGGTTCTGGTATGAGTGCCACGAGTACGAGTCGTCGCTGGGCGTTCTTCTGGCTCTTTGTAGCGATCGCCGTGGTGCCCTTTCTGCTAGTCCCCACGCTCTTTCAGCTCCTTGATCGCCCCTATCCGTTCGAGTTCGGCGTCCTCCTCTCCTTGCTTGGCCTGCTGCTCTGGCTTATGTCGCAGGGGGCCGGCTGGCGCCCTGTCGAAAAGGACACGGTGGTGATCGTCAAGGATGCCATGGACGCCGTGTCGGCCCACCCAAAGGGCTCGTACCTCTTCATCCCGGTCATCCACAGAGTCGAGGCGGTCCTGCCCAGCTACCCGATCACCTTCGAGTTCGACGTCGAAGGAATTGATACAAACACCGTCGGCCTCGGCAAGATCAGTAAGATACGGGTCCGCGCCACCTGCCGGATCACTGACGCCGAGCTGTTTGTTCGGACCACAGCGATCTACCTCGACCGTATCAAGCAGATGGAGCAGGCCGAGAAGCTGAAGCGCAACGAGATCACCCTGTGGCGCAAACTGCTCTACGAGGTGGCCCACGTCTACGTTGACGACATCGTCCGTGACGTCGTCTGGAAGTGGAAGATCCTGCTCGGGGACCCGACCCTGGTCAGTGTGCTCGACTACGTCCCTCCTCCCAAAGAGGATGGGACAATCAACCTTGATGGCGATCCCTACAGCCTGAGCCGCAACAGGAAGCCCCTGGCCGACCGCGTGAAGGCCGCGATCCGCTCCGCGCTGGAGCAGAGTCGCCTGGGCTTCAGCATTGACCCTCTCGTGTTCGAGGTGATCGAGCTCGATGGCGAGACCATCAAGCGCGCGACGGCCGACCGGAAGAAAGAGCGGGAGAAGGCCACTCACGAGGCCGCCCTCCTTGGGGACGCCATCCGTGAGCGGGGCACCGCCGAGGGGGAGGTGCGCGTGACCACGCTGGCGAAGCTGCTCAAGGTGCTGATCGAGGACTACAACATCCCTCACACCGACCCCCTGATCGCCCACGTCGTGCGCTCGGTCCTCTACAGCGACGGCGAGATCTTGTGGAGCGCGGCCCTCGACACCGGCAAGGCCGAGAACGGAACGGCCAAGGCCGCGTAGTCGAAGCTGCACCGCGGGTGGCGAAGGCTCACCGCTGATGCTACACTGGGGCCAGTACCCTGTCCCCAGACATCAGCGCGCCACACAAGGAGGTGTGCCTTGCGCACAAGAGAGCATTACGACGCCGAGCTCGCCGCCCTGCACCACCAGCTCAACGACCTGGGCGGCCTGGCCTCCACGGCGATCGGCCGCGCCATCGAGGCCCTCGGCCGCCAGGACCCCGCCGCCGCCCGCCAGGTGGTCGAGGACGACGCCCTGATCGACCGGGCCCAGCACCTGCTCGAGGAGCACGCCGTCGGTCTGATCGCGCTCCAGCAGCCCGTCGCCCGCGACCTGCGGCGCATCCTGGCCACGATCGCGATCGGCAACGAGCTCGAGCGCATCGCCGACTACGCCAAGGGCATCTCGAAGCTGGTGGTCGGCGCCGAGGGCGCGCCCCAGCTCGAGGCCCCGGCCGAGCTGCTGCGCCTCGGCGCGATGGCCCACGCCTGCCTCGACCACGCCCTCGCCGCCGTGGCCGACCACAGCGAGGCCGCCGCCCGCGCCCTGGCCCGCGAGGACGACCAGATCGACCGGCTCTACAAGGAGCTCAAGGCCCGGCTCGCCGGCGACCTCGGCTCCAGCCCCGCCCCGGCCCGCGCCGCCGACCTGCTCTTCGTCGCCTACCACTTCGAGCGCATCGCCGACCGAGCCACCAACATCGCCGAGCGCGTGGTCTACTGGGCCAGCGCCGAGGTGGTCGCCCTCAACCCGTAGCACTCCGTCCAAGCGGCTCTGCTGGGTTGGGCGGAGCGGGGACGGCCACGCTGGGCCGCCCTTACGCCCTTTGGCGATGGTACGGGCGACCCCATGGGGTCGCCCGGCCTGGGAGCGGCAACCCCTCAGCCCTGCTCGGATGCGCTACGTGCGGCGTGACAGTGGAGCGATCAGGGTATGGGCGCCCCAACCTGCGTTCATCCTCAAGAGCGCTGGCTCTCCTTTAACCCCGTCTAAAGATTCGCATTGCCACGCCGGCCGATCTGGGGTATGCTGATCATATCTCCGTGATCTGACAGATATACCGCAGCGATGCTGAGCTCCATCGAGGGAACCGCCTCGGCCCTGGCGCGCGAGTCCTACGTCGCCGATGTCGGCCTGAGCACAAGCCTGTTTCTGGCCCTGCGCATGGGCAAGGCCCTCCTGCTCGAGGGCGAGCCGGGCGTGGGCAAGACCGAGGTGGCCAAGGTGCTCAGCCGCGTCTTCGCGGCGCCGCTGATCCGGCTGCAGTGCTACGAGGGCATTGACGTCGCCCAGGCCGTCTACGAGTGGAACTACCCGCGCCAGCTGCTCGAGCTGCAGGCCCGGCGCGACCACGGCGGGTCCGGCCACGTCCACACCGACGGCATCTACAGCGAGCCTTTCCTGCTCAAGCGCCCGCTGCTCCAGGCGATTGACGCCGCCAACGAGCGCGCCCCCGTGCTGCTGATTGACGAGCTCGACCGGGCCGACGAGGAGTTCGAGAGCTTCCTGCTCGAGCTGCTTTCCGACTTCCAGATCACAATCCCCGAGCTGGGCACCCTGCGCGCCCGCCACCGCCCGGTCGTGATCATCACCTCGAACCGCACCCGCGAGCTGCACGATGCCCTCAAGCGGCGCTGCGTCTACCACTGGATTGACTACCCCACCCCCGAGAAGGAGCTCGAGATCGTGCGGCGCAGGCTGCCCGGCGTCGGCCCGCGCCTGGCCGCCCAGGTGGTCGCCTTCGTCCAGGCCGCCCGCCGCGAGGAGTTGGCCAAGCCCCCCGGCGTGGCCGAGACCCTCGACTGGGCCGAGGCCCTCACCCACCTCGGCGCCGAGGCCCTCAGCCCCGCCGTGGTTGACGCGACCCTCGGCCTGATCCTCAAGTACCAGGACGACGTGGACACCCTGCGCGGCGCCGTGGCGTCGCGCATCCTCGAAGAAGTTGGCTAGCCCGATGGAGACCGGCCCTATGAGCGGCGACGAGGTCTTCCTGACAAACTGCCTGACCTTCGCCGGGATGCTGCAGCGGGCGGGCCTGCCCGTCGGCCTCGAGCAGCGCCTTGACATGCTGCGCGCCCTCGGCATGGTCAACCTCGGCTGGCGCGAGCAGGTTTACCACGCCTGCCGGAGCATGCTGGTCGCCCGCCGCGAGCACCTGCCCGTCTTCGACGCCCTGTTCGCCCGCTTCTGGCGCCGTCACGCCGGGGGCCCAGGCGCGCGCCGCCAGACCATGCCCCGCGCCCCGCGCCACCGCCCGCGGGCCCAGCCCTTCACCATCGTCACCTACATGGCCTACAGGGCCCGCCTGTCCGACGAGCCGGTGGACGTGGCCGACAAGTCCGGCACCTTCAGCCCCGCCGAGCTGCTCCAGCGCAAGGAGTTCGCGGCCATGACGCCCGAGGAGCTGGCCCAGGTGCGCCGGCTGATCCAGCGCCTCGACTGGCGGGTCAGCTGGCGCGTCACCAGGCGCCGCGCCCCGCGCCGTCGCGGCGACGAGCTGCTGATGCGCCGGGTGGTGCGCGAGGCCGCCCGCCATGGCGGGGTGCCACTGCGCCTGCCCAGGCAGCAGCGCAAGCGCAAGCCGCGCCCCCTGGTGATCATCGCCGACATCAGCGGCTCGATGGAGAAGTACAGCCGCCTGCTGCTCCAGCTCTGCTACAGCGCCGCCCGGCGCCTCGGCCGGGTCGAGAGCTTCGTCTTCGGCACCAGGCTCACCAGGATCAGCGCCCAGCTGCGCCTGCGCAACCTCGATCGGGCCCTCGAGCTGGCCGCACGCGAGGTGGTGGACTGGGGCGGCGGCACGCGCATCGGCGCCAGCCTGCGCAGCTTCAACCGGCGCTGGGCCCGGCGCGCCCTCGGCAGGGGCGCCGTGGTGCTGCTGATCAGCGACGGCTGGGAGCACGGCGACCCCCAGGCCCTCGCCCGCGAGGTGCGCGCCCTGCGTCGTCGCTGCCACCGCCTGATCTGGCTCAACCCCCTGGCCGGACGCGAGGGCTACGCCCCCCGCGCCGCCGGCATGGCCGCCGCCGTCCGCCACGTAGACGACTTCCTGCCCATCCACAACCTCCAGAGCCTGGAGGAGCTGGCCGCCCGCCTCGCCGCCCTCGCGCCCCGGCGCGCCCGCGCCTAGAGAGGAGTCTGATGATCGGCAAGCGATGCCTTCTCGCCTTGTACGGGCGCAGCGCCCTGCGCCCCACCATGCCGACCAGCAAGGGGAAAGACAGATGATCCCATCGGCCTTCGACTTTTATGCCCCGAAGAGCCTCGACGAGGCCGTGGCCCTGCTCGGCCGGCACGGCGACGACGCCAAGGTGCTCGCCGGCGGCCAGAGCCTGATCCCGGCCATGCGCTTCCGCCTGGCCGCGCCCGCCGTCCTGGTGGACATCAACGCGATCGCGGGCCTCGACCACATCAGGGAGGACGGGTCGCACCTGCTGATCGGCGCCCTGGCCCGCGAGTCGGCCCTCGAGGAGCACGCCTTCATCGGGGAGCGCTACCCGCTGCTCGCCGACGCGGCCCACGTGATCGCCGACCCCCTGGTGCGCAACCGGGCCACAGTCGGCGGCAACCTGGCCCACGCCGACCCCGCCAACGACCACCCGGCCGTGATGCTGGCCTACGGCGCCGAGCTGCGCGCCCACGGCCCCGGCGGCCCGCGCGCCATCGCCATTGACGACTTCTTCACCGGCATGTTCTCCACCGCCCTCGAGCCCGACGAGCTGCTCACCGAGATCCGCATTCCTCGCCCCGGGCCCGGCGCCGGCGGGGCCTACCTCAAGGTCGAGCGCAAGGTCGGCGACTACGCCATCTCCGCCGTGGCCGTGCAGCTGACCATGGAGGGCGATACCTGCAAGGCGATCCGCATCGGCCTGACCAACGTCAGCCCCGCGCCCATGCGCGCCGAGGAGGCCGAGCGCATCCTCGCCGGCCGGCCCCTGAGCGACGAGCTGCTCGAGGCCGCCGGCCGGGCCGCCGCCGCCGCCTGCGACCCCTCGGCCGACCTGCGGGGCAGCGTCGAGTACAAGCGCGACCTCACCCGCGTCCTGGTGAAGCGGGCGGTCAGGAAGGCCGCGGAGCGGGCCGCCGGAGGCAACTCATGAGCACACACACGATCACCCTCACCGTGAACGGGTCGCCCCAGACCGTCGAGGCCGAGGCCCGCACCCTGCTCGTCCACCTGATCCGCGAGCAGCTGAGCCTGACCGGCACCCACATCGGCTGCGACACCACCAGCTGCGGCGCCTGCACCGTGATCGTGGACGGGCGGGCCGTCAAGAGCTGCACCATGTTCGCCGTGCAGGCCGACGGCGCCGCCGTCGAGACGATCGAGGGCGTCGCCCAGAACGGCGGCCTGCACCCGCTCCAGGAGGGCTTCTGGGAGAAGCACGGCCTCCAGTGCGGCTACTGCACGCCCGGCATGATCATGTCGGCGAAGGCCCTGCTCGAGAAGAACGCCGCGCCGAGCGAGGAGGAGATCCGCTACGGGATCTCGGGCAACCTGTGCCGCTGCACCGGCTACCAGAAGATCGTCGAGGCCATCCAGTACGCCGCCGCGAAGCTGCGCGAGCGGCAGGCCGAGGAGGTGACCGCGTGAGCCACCACGACGACCCCCTGCGCAGGCTCGACGAGCGCGAGGGCGAGCGCCACCTCGCCGACCGCGTCGAGCACCACACGCCCAAGCCCGCCGGCAGTTCGGCCACCGTCGAGACAAGCCACGAGGTGCGCGTCACCACGCCCGCCAGCGTCTGCGGCATGGGCCACCGCATGAAGCGCAAGGAGGACCCGCGCTTCATCCAGGGCCGCGGCACCTACGTGGACGACGTCAAGCTGCCCGGCATGCTCTACATGGACATCGTTCGCAGCCCCTACGCCCACGCGAAGATCACGAAGATTGACACGAGCGCGGCCCTCAAGGTGCCGGGCGTGCTGGCCGTGATCACGGGCGAGGACCTGAAGAACGCCGGCAATCTCCACTGGATGCCGACGCTCATGTCGGACACCCAGATGGTCCTGCCGATCGACAAGGTGGTCTACTACGCCCAGGAGGTCTGCGTGGTGGTCGCCACCGACCGCTACGCCGCCGCCGACGGCGTCGAGCAGGTCGTGGTGGACTACGACCCGCTGCCCGTGGTGGTAGACCCCTTCGAGGCCCTTGAGGACCGGGTGATCGTCCGCGAGGACAAGGAGCTGAAGACCAACCACATCTGGCACTGGGAGGCCGGCGACGGGGACGCCACCGCCCAGGTCTTCGACGGCGCGGCGAAGGTGGTCAGGCAGTACATGCACATCCCGCGCATCCACGTGGCCAGCATCGAGACCTGCGGCATGGTGGCCGACTTCAGCAAGGTCACGGGCAAGCTGAAGATCTGGATGACCAGCCAGGCGCCCCACGCCCACCGCACGGTCTTCGCCCTGGTGAGCGGCATCCCCGAGCACAAGATCCAGATCATCTCGCCCGACATCGGCGGCGGCTTCGGCGGCAAGGTGCCGGTCTACCCCGGCTACGTCTGCTGCGCCGTGGCCAGCATCGTCACCGGCCGGCCGGTCAAGTGGGTCGAGGACCGCTCGGAGAACCTGCAGGCCGACAGCTTCGCCCGCGACTACCACATCACCGCCGAGATGGCGGCCGACGCCGACGGGCGCATCACCGGGCTGCGCGTGCGCACCCTGGCCGACAACGGCGCCGCCGACGCCGCGGCCAACCCCTCGAAGTTCCCCGCCGGCCTCTACTCGATCTGCACCGGCTCGTACGACATGAAGGCCGCACACGTCGCCGTGGACGGCGTCTACACGACG
>DAOLDO010000065.1:0-13730 GCA_035327325.1 Chloroflexaceae bacterium
GCCCCGTGGGCGCTGCCGTTCAGGGCGCCCCGGCGCGGGGTGGCGCCCCGGCCGGCCCCACCGTCCCGGCCGAAGCTCACCCGCGCCGGCCACCGGCTCCGCGCGGCTGCCCGGCCATGCCCCGACCCGCGCCAACAGGCGCGCCGATCCTTAAGGACTGAGGCATGACCGCGCGGCCGTGGGGCCGGCACAGCTAGCGCCACTTGGGGGTCCGGGGGCAATGCCCCCGGCGCCGGGGGAGCGTGAGGGGGCGCGGCGTGGCGCCCCCTCACAAACAAGGGGTTGGCAGGGGCATCCCCTGCGGCGGGGAGCATGCGGGGGCTCCGCCCCTGCGACCCCTACTTCAGCTCCGGCATCTCCACCGGGTCCTCCCGCGGCTCGCAGACCCCGCAGAACAGGGCCCGGGCGGTGACGACGGCGCGGTGGGCGCCCTTCTGGTCGCGGTACCGCGCCACGATGTGGGGCAGCTCCTGGGCGTGGTCGCGGCAGACGGCGCGGCCGCAGAAGGCGCAGGCCCCGTGGGCGGGGCGCTCGCAGTGCCAGCAGTTCATTGGGGCTCCTCCGTCCCGGCCCGGCGCGGGCCCAGCGTCCTCGTGAGCATAAACGACCCGGCGACGGCGATCGCCTCGCCCAGGGTGAGGGCGGCCCTGTGGGCCAGGCTGCCGGCCACCGCCACCGGCAGGGGGAAGGTCGTCGCGAGCAGGGCCGTCAGCGCGGCCTCGCGCACACCCAGGCCGCTCGGCGTCAGGAAGCTCAGGTAGCCGACGGCCCAGGCCAGGGCCGAGGCGCCCACCACCAGGCCCGCCTGCGCGGGGCTGACCTCGGCCAGGGCGCCTACGATCACGTACAGCCCGACCCCCGCCGCCAGGTTGGCCAGCGCGTAGGCGCCGAGGATGCCGAGCATCGCCGGGTAGGTGTAGGGCCAGGCCAGCTCGGGCCGGCGCAGCCGCCGCGCCGCCCAGGCCATCAGCGCGCCGAGGACGCGCGGGTGTAGCGCGGCCAGGCCGGCGGGCACCAGCAGCAGCAGCCACGCCTCGGGCCCGGCGCCGCCCCGCCACATGGGCAGGCTCAGCCCGAAGACGGCCAGGGCGCCCAGCAGGGTCAGCAGCTGCTCGACCGTCGCGCTGGCCGCCACCTGGCCCCTGCTGACGCCGAGGCGACCGGCGAGGGCCACCCGCCCGACGATGTGCCAGACGTTGCCGGGCACGTAGCGGGCCAGCATGGTGCTCAGCCAGATGTGGCTGCCGGCGAGCAGGCCCACCCCGCACGCCGCGCCCCCCATCGTGCGCAGGAGCAGCGTCCAGCTCACGGCCAGGCCGGCGAAGTAGAGGGCGCCCCAGAGCAGGGCCGCGGCGAAGGGCGCGGCCTCGAGCCGCCAGGGGTGGCCGCGCAGCGCGTCGAGCTGGCCCCAGAGGAACCAGCCCCACGAGCCGAGCACGGCGGCGAGGGCCGCCCAGCGCAGCCAGGGCGAGCGGAGCAGGCCGCGCCCTAGTGCTGCCATCTGCGCGCCCATTGCCGGCCGGGACCAGAGACCAGGGACCAGGGACCAGGCATCGAACCTGGCGCGGTTGGTCCTTCGTCTTTGGTCCTTGGTCGAACGGAGCAGAGACGTTGAGCTGGCACAGCTACACCCGACATAAGGCGATCGTCCAGGGGAAGCTGGTGCGGCTGGCGACGACGGCGGCGTACACGCCGACGAAGCGCAGGAAGCCGGCCGCCGACCAGTGGTTGACGTGCCCTGGGTCGTTGCCCCAGGCCGCCACGTTCTTGCCGCGCAGGAAGTTGGCCCCGCGGAAGAGGGGCTCGTCGGGCACGCTCAGCAGCAGCCAGCGCGCGCTGACCCGGCACAGCTCGCGCAGGCCGCGGGCCGGCTCCTCCAGGTGCTCGAGCACCTCCATGCAGACCACCACGTCGAAGCTGCGGTCGGGGAAGGGCAGGGCGTAGAGGTCGCCGGCGGCGAAGGCGTGGCCCGGGTTCAGCCCGGCGGCCACGCGCACCGCCCCCGCGCTGCCGTCGAGACCGATCACCGCGGCGGGCGTGTGGGCGAGCACGGCCCGCATGGCGAAGCCCTCGCCGCAGCCGGCGTCGAGGATGCGGCGCGGCGCGGGCGCGGCCAGGTCGAGCAGGCCCGCCGCCGTCTCGTGGAAGCGGTCGAGCAGCAGCCGCTGCAGCGGGTTGGGGCTGGTGTGCTTGCGCAGGTTGCTGCTGGTGTAGCCCTCGGCGGGCGCGGGCTGGGGTGACATCCGGCTCCTCCGTTCGCTCGGCCCGCCCGATTATACCAGCAGCCGGCGGCCTCGCCGGCGCGTAATAGGCCCATGCTATGCTCAGGACATTAAGGCTATTGCGCCTGCGAGTTCGCGGGCCAATAATGGGCGAGACGGTCGGACATCCTGCGGAAGAGAGAAGCCTATGCGACAGACGGTTGCCGAGCGCGCCCAGCGCGAGCGCGAGGTGGCCCGGGGCGGGGCCCCCGGCGGCCACGTGGCGGCGCCCCTCGCCTTCACCGGCATCCCCACGGACGACCCCCAGGCCGCCCTGCGCTTCTGCCGGGCCCTGGCCGCGATGTCGGGGCTGGGCGCCGCGGGCGCGGAGGCGGCGGCCACGGCGCCCCATGGGCCGGCGGGCGGCGGGGGCGGGCCGGTCGAGCTCTCGGTGGTCATCCCGGCCTACAACGAGGAGGAGAACCTCGACGCCCTGTCCACCCGCCTGGTGGCCGCCCTCGACCCCCTGGGCACGACCTACGAGCTGGTCTTCGTGAACGACGGCAGCCGCGACCGCACCCTGCCCATGCTCCAGCAGCTGGCCGCGGCCGACGGGCGCGTGGTCGTGGTTGACCTGGCGCGCAACTTCGGGCACCAGGTGGCGATCAGCGCGGGGCTCGACCACGCCGGCGGCGCCGCGGTGATCGTCATGGACGGCGACCTGCAGGACCCGCCCGAGGTGCTGCCCGAGTTCATCGCCAAGTGGCGCGAGGGCTACGAGGTGGTCTACGCCGTGCGCGAGCAGCGCAAGGAGGGCCCCCTGAAGCGGGCGGCCTACAACCTCTTCTACCGCCTGCTCAGGCGCGTCTCGCAGATCGACATCCCCCTCGACGCCGGCGACTTCTGCATTATGGACCGGCGCGTGGTTGACCTGCTGAGCGGCATGCCCGAGCGCAACCGCTTCGTGCGCGGCATCCGTAGCTGGGTCGGCCTCAGCCAGACGGGGCTGGCCTACGAGCGCCACGCCCGCCACGCCGGCCGGCCCAAGTACACCTTCACCAGGCTGGTCTACCTGGCCCTCGACGGGCTGGTCTCGTTCAGCTTCCTGCCCCTGCGCCTGATCTCGATGGCCGGCCTGGCCGTCTCGCTGCTCTCGTTCGGCCTGGCCGTGATGTACTTCGTCCAGGCCCTCACCGTGGGCCTCTACCCGCCCGGCTTCGCCACCCTGACCGTCGCGATCTTCTTCCTCTCCGGCATCCAGCTGATCACGATCGGGGTGATCGGCGAGTACGTGGGGCGGATCTTCGAGGAGGTCAAGGCGCGCCCGCTCTACGTGGTGCGCAAGGTCTGGAGCCGGCAGTAGCCGCCTGCCTCTGCACCAACGAGGTGCGTATGATCGCAACAGCCAAGCTTGTGGTTTGCATCCCCGCCGCCTTCCTAGCCCAGGGCCACTCCCATGCGTCCCCGCCTGAGCCTCCTCGTCGCCGCCGTGATCGCCCTCGTCGCCACCCTCGTCTGCCATCAGTTTCGCCAGATCATCTACCCAGGGCCAGGGGATTTCAATTGGGCCTTGAGCACGGCCAGCGCCCTCGTTGGGGGGCGCGACCCCTACGACTTCACCCCTACGGCGCTGATGGTGCCCTACCCTCTGCCGGTGGCCCTGTTCGGGCTGCCCTTCGTCGGCCTGCCCGGGCCCTGGGCCGGCGCGCTCTTCTTCGGCCTCTCATCGGGGCTGCTGGCCTACGGCATACTGCGCCGCAGCGAGCCCTGGCGCTTGCTGGTTTTTCTCACCTTCCCCTACCTCTACGCGCTGCTCTTCGCCCAGTGGTCACCCCTCGTGGCCGCCTCGTGGTTCTTCCCGCTCCTTGCGCCGTTGCTGGTCTGCGTGAAGCCCCATATCGCGCTGCCGGTGGCGCTCAACCGACTCACCTGGCGGGGCGCGCTCCTCGCCGCCGCGGTGCTGCTTGGGTCGCTGATCGTCGCGCCGCTGTGGCCCTGGCGCTGGCTGGCTATGCTCGGCGAGTACGAGTCCATGATCCCGCTCCTCGCGCTGCCGTGGGGGCCGCTGCTGCTCCTCACGCTCTGGTGGTGGCGCGACGAGCGGGCGCGGCTGCTCTTCGGTATGTCCCTGCTGCCCCTGCGCGGCGCCTACGATCTGACGGCCCTCTGGCTCGTGCCGCACTCGCTCGTGCAGATGCTGATCCTCGTGGCCTTGAGCTGGGCGGTGCCGCTGTATGACTTCAACCTGGGCCTGTCGGTCAGGCCCGCGTGGGTTGTCCCGGTGCTCTTCGTACCCGCCGCCGTGATGGTGGCGGCCAGACACGGCGGGCATGCGAACGCCTCTCAGCGCGGTGTGACCTCCAGGACCCCCCGGCAGGAGATCCCGATCTGATGCGCATCCTGATGCTCGACAACGAATTTCCGCCCCTCGGCGGCGGCATGGGCACGGTCAACCAGGCCCTGTTCAGGGCCTACGCGGGCCGGCCCGACCTGGAGATTGACCTGGTAACCGCGGCCCTCGGGGCGCGCCTCGAGATGGAGCTGTTCGCGCCGAACATCAGGCTGTACAAGGTGCCGGTGCTCAACCGGAACCTGCACCACTCGAGCAACCGCGAGCTGCTGATGTACGCGGCCCAGGCCCTGCCCCTGGCGCGCAACCTGCACCGGGGCCGGCCCTACGACCGCTGCCTGGCCTGGAGCGCGCTGCCCGCCGGGGCCGTCGCCCTGGCCCTCAGGCGCGCCCAGGGCCTGCCCTATGCGGTCTGGGTCAGCGGCCCCGACATCCCCGGCTTCGAGCGGCGCTACAGGGCGCTCTACCCGCTGCTCACCCCGACGATCAGGGCCACCTGGCGCGGCGCCGAGACGGTGATCGCCAAGTGCGACCAGGAGGTCGCGATGATCCGCGCCGTGGACCCCGTGGTCGAGCCGGCGATCATCCCCAACGGCGTGGACCTCGGCCACTTCCGACCGGGGCCGCCCATCCCCGACGACGGCCCCCTGCGGGTGATCTGCGTGGCCCGCCTGATCGAGCGCAAGGGCCAGCACCACCTGATCGAGGCCGTCAGGCGACTCGCGGGCGAGGGCGTCGCCGTCGAGCTGGAGCTGGTGGGCACGGGCGACGCCGAGGCGGCCCTGCGGCGGCAAGCCCGCGAGGCGGGGGTGGCCGAGCGGGTCGCGTTCGCGGGGTACGTGCCGCGCGAGCGGATCGGCGAGCGCTTCCGGGCGGCCCACGTCTTCGCGCTGCCCTCGTTCAACGAGGGGCTGGCCCTGGCGGCCCTCGAGGCCCTGGCCTCGGGCATGCCCCTGGTGCTGAGCCGCACCGGCGGCACCGGCGACCTGGTGGCCGATGGCGTGAACGGCCTGACCCACGCCTGGGCCGACGTGGACGCGCTCGCGGCCCACCTGCGCCTGCTCGCCGCCGACCGGGCCCTCGCCCGGCGCATGGCCGGCGCCTCGCGGGGCCGCGCCGATCGCTTCGGGTGGGAGGCTATCGCGGCGCAGTTTGAGGAGGTGCTGGGACTGGGGGCGCCGAGGATCTCGGGAGTCCAGAGCAGCTAGCCCTGCTGAAGTCAGGGCCAAGAGGGCTGGTGCTAGTTAGTTTGAGCCCCTGCAATAGTGGTTATGCTCAGAAATAGTCTGTACAACACAAGTGGCGCAGCCCTGAGACTTGTTCTTTCAGTGCTTACGGTGCCGATTTTGATCAGGCTTCTGGGCCTGGAGCAGTATGGCCTATGGGCGTTTGCATCGGCTACCGTTGGTGTTGTCGCCCTGATTGAGGCAGGCCTTTCGCTCTCGACAACAGTCTTTGTTTCACGGGATCTCGCGACGAAGCATCATCGGGGCGTTGTTGAGAGTCTGACGGTCACCTTCTCGATAATGCTGGTGTTAGCCAGCGTAGCGGCCGCTGTCCTTTGGGTAGGGGCGCCCATGCTAAGCGGGCTTCTCCCCGGAATCTCACCTGAGCAGCGGTCTGAAGTGGCCAGTACCCTTGCTCTTGGCAGTGTCGCGATCTGGGCTCGGCTGTTGCAGCAGATCTCCCTTGGCGTTGAGCAGGCGTACCAGCGCTACGCGGTGATGAATGTGCTCCAGACGGCGCAGACGGCGGTGCTCAGTGCGGGTTGGCTTGGCGTCGCCCTGGCAACCTCATCCATTGTCGATTTAATGAAGTGGCAAGCAGCGGTCAGTTTGTTGTTTCTGGCAATTCACCTCTTTTTCTGTCTGCGCCTATTGGGCGGCGTTGCTCTGCGTCCCGCCTGGAGCTTTCAAAAGGCTGTTGCTATTGTTCAGTACAGCATGGCGACGTGGGTTGGCGCCCTTGGCACAGTGCTTTTCTCTCAAGCCGACCGGCTCATTGTCGGGGCCCTCCTGGGGCCGGTCGCGCTGGGTATCTATGCCGCAGTTGTTAGTGTAACCGTGCAGATCAATGTCCTTTCGGCGATGGCCGTCGAGCCACAGTTTCCTGTACTTGCGCAGATGTTCGCGGCCAAGCCGATCGACATGGCCGTCATTCAGGAGCGAGTGCGCCACGCCCTTGGCCTGAATGCTGCCGGCGCTCTAAGCTTTGGAGCCGCGCTGCTCGCCTGTAGCTCGTTTATTCTGCCTTTGCTCGTACCTAACGCAGCGCCAGAGCATCTTGTCGGCTTTAGGGCCGCGATTATTATCTATACCATCTATAGCCTGAACGTTGTAGGAACGTATATTCTCTATAGTGTCGATCAAGTTCCAATCTGCTCTACACTTGTCATTGCGAGCGGGGTTTTATCTCTGGGTCTTATTGCTCTAGGTGCTGTTGTGTTTGGGCTCCTGGGGGCGTTCCTTGGGGGCGTAGGGTATATCGGAACACTAGGCGTCTACTGGTTCGCTATGCGTAAACTCAATCTCCCGCCTACGCGTTGGCTGGCCTGGCTAAATATCCCGCTGGGTTGCCTTGCCATTGGCGCGGCTCTGATCATGCTGTTGCCGGCGGCGAGTCGCTTTGCTCCCCTTATCGGCTTTGCACAGCTCTGCGTTATCATTGCTTGGTTCCTCGCACGTGAGCCTGAGCTAGTGCAATCCGTCATCAATCGGTTTCATCTACTGAGGTCTAAGTCATGATCGAGCGCATTACAAGCAGGGTATGGGGGATAGTCCGGGGGAATACAAGATCGGGGCAAATATCGAAAGAGAGTCTTGCACAGCACTTGCCTGGCGATCCGGTTATCGTAGAGGCCGGGGCACATATTGGCGTTGACACCGTGGAGATGGCTCGCCGTTGGAACAACGGCTTTGTCCATGCGTTCGAGCCCCTACCACACCTTTATACTGAACTCCAAAAGCGTACCCGCAAATTGAATAATGTGGCAACTTACCCACTGGCCCTTGGCGACTACGATGGCAAGGCAAGGTTTTTTGTCAGTAGCGGCGCGTCAGATGCTTCCAGTTCGTTACTGGAGCCCAAGGAGCATCTTGTTGACCACGGCGATGTTGCCTTCAAGCAGCAGATCGAGGTGATTGTCACCACGCTGGATAACTGGGCGGCACGTTGCGATGTGAGTCGTATTGACCTTCTGTGGCTAGATATGCAAGGTTTCGAGTTGAGCGCCTTGAAGGCAGCGCGCCGCCTCTTGCCAACAGTGCGGGCCATTCACATCGAAGTATTTCTTAAAGAAAGCTACAGCAATGTACCGCTCTATCCCGAGGTGCGCGACTGGCTTGCTGCCCAGGGCTTTCGGGTCGAGCGCGAGGAGCTGCCCTGGCCCGACTCGGGCAATGTCCTCTTCGTGCGGGACCACCGCCAGGAGTGATTGTGGATGAGCACGACCTCGGGTGGAACTGAACTGTCGCATAACACGAGTTTGCGTTGCCCACTATGTGGCGCCGCGCCTACTGCGAGCGCATTACAAGGCGGAAGTTGGTCGGTTCGCTTCTGCCGCCAGTGCACGAATGCATGGACAGACCCTCCTCCAGGAGTTATTGACTACACGGACGAGGACTTTCACCGGAGAGCGGTCAACCACGGAGAGAATGGGAGCCAAGTGACGCTCGCCGATCTCCCGCGGCAGTGGCGTCGCTCGCTGCTGATGCAGGTTGACTGCCTTGGCGCAGTGCTTCCGCCCCAGAGTCACATCCTGGAAATAGGTTGCGGCGAGGGAGTCCTCCTCGCGTTGCTCGGGACAAAGGGCTTCAAGGTGACGGGTATTGAGCCGAGTGTGAGCGCCAGCAAGGAGGCGCGGCGGCGCGGGCTTGAGGTCCATACTGGCTCCTTTCCCGAAATACATATCGATACACGGGTCGACGCAGTGATCTTGTCCCACGTGCTCGAGCACATGCCTCGGCCTGCCAGTGTGCTGGGGGCTATTAACAACCTCCTCGATCATGGCTATGTGCTGTTGGTGCAGACGAACTGGCGCGGGCTGTTGCCGCGAGTACTCGGCCGGCGATGGTATGCCTGGGTGCCCGAGCAGCACTTCTGGCACTTCACACCAAGAGGCTTAGAAACGCTTTATCAGCCTCTGGGCTGGGCGACGCATGCCATTAGCTACTCGAGCCTGGTTCACAGAGGGGGCCTGCACCCGCTGTCAGAGCTTGCATGGCCCATACCCGGCCTTGGAGATCAGTTTCAGATTCTAGCCAAAACGCATGCCTATCCGAAAAGGTGAATGTTGCCTATGCGTATGATTAAAGCGGCGCGCCGCATCCTCACAGTTCAGCGTTACCAACCGGCGATAAAACCGTATCAATCCATTGATGGCTTTCTCTCGCCCTATGAGGCGGTCATGCTCTACCGGCTCGCCGCAGGACTGCCAGCTCAGAGCACAATTGTCGAGATCGGGAGCTGGAAGGGCAAGAGCACCTACTGTCTTGCGCGTGGGCTGCGCTCGGGCCGCGTGATCGCCATTGACCCCTTTGACGCCGCCGGTGAGGAGGGCAGCCGCGAGATTTACGCGGCTAGTAAAGGGAATGGCGCCCTACGAGAGCAGTTTGAGCGGCAGATGCTCGACCTTGGCGTGCGCGATAAGATTGAGATCTTCCAGGGCTACTCGCCGCAATTTGTCAGTCAAATTCCCCGAATCGACTTGCTCTTTATTGATGGGGATCACTCCATAGACGGTGCGGGTTTCGACTTCCTCAACTATGCCCCCACAGTGGTCAAACGGGGCTACATCGCCTTTCACGATTACTATCCCGAGCGTAAGCAGTTAGGGCCCACCTGGGTCGTTGAAAACAAAGTGTTGCCCTCTGGGGACTACCAGCCAGTTGGAATCTATGACTCGCTCTGGGTAGGGCGAAAGGTGTAGCTCCATGGGCCGCCTCCCCATTATCTGCCTAACGCCGGTCAAGAACGAGGAGTGGATCCTGGAGCGGTTCCTCCAGGCCGCGAGTCTCTGGGCTGATCATATTGTTGTTGCCGATCAACATTCGACCGATACTTCGAGGGCAATCGCGTCCCGCTTTCCGAAAGTGCGGCTTGTTCACAACCAGGACGTTACCTACAGCGAAGTGAGCCGACAGCAACTCCTGGTTAATACAGCACGCTTGATAGCGCAGCCGAGCGTCCTCATCGCTCTTGACGCCGACGAGTTCTTAACTGCCAACGTCCTGACCAGCCCTGAATGGCAGCAGGCTGTCGGCGCTGCGCCTGGAACGGTCTTCGAGTTCACCTGGGCGAATGTGCTGTCAGACCTGACTCACTACTGGGCCGTGCCCAGCCGTTTCCTCGGCTTTGTGGACGATGGATCCGAGCAGAAGGGTGGCGACATTCATAACAACCGCCTGCCCTTTCCCCGAGGAGCCCCGCGCATGGTTTTCAAAGACATTTTTGTCTTGCACTATCAGTACGCCGATTGGGCGCGCATGCAGAGCAAGCATCGCTGGTACCAGTGCTGGGAGCGCGTGCGCTACCCGCACAAGCGGGCATTAGACATTTACAGGCTGTACCATCATATGGACCACATACCGCGATCTACAATCCGCCAGCTACCTTGCGAGTGGCGTGCAGCCTACTATGACAGAGACATTGATCTAGGCCGGTTTGCCGCGCAGCCGATGTACTGGTGGGATCGTGAGGTGCTAGGGATGTTCGAGCGCTACGGCACCGAGACGTTTCGGAAAGAAGCAATCTGGGACTGCGATTGGAACAATCTGGCTCGGCAGGTCTATGGAGAGAACGCTCCACGTATTGACGACCCGCGCAGACCAACTGACAAGGCGATGCACACGTTTTTGCGTACGACCCAGCCTCTGGCAAACACGTTGCCTATGCAAGCCTTCCAGAAGCTATTCGCCCTGATCGGTTGGTAAGGTCGCGAAAGGGCGCAGACAATCGATGAGCACGTTCCCCGCACCATCCGACCGTACTCGTAGCGCCTGGCCCTGGGACACTTCCCCGCTCCCGCTGCCGCCGGCCATGCCCGACGGCTCGCCGTGGCCGCGCATCACCGTGGTGACGCCCTCGTACAACCAGGCCGCGTATGTCGAGGAGACTCTGCGCTCGGTGCTGGCGCAGGGCTACCCGAACCTCGAGTACATCGTGATTGACGGCGGCTCGACCGACGGCAGCGCGGCGATCGTCGAGCGCTACGGCCCCTGGCTGGCCCACTGGGTCAGCGAGCGCGACCGCGGGCAGGCCCACGCGATCAACAAGGGCTTCGCCCGCGCCACCGGCGACCTGGTGGGCTGGCTCAACAGCGACGACGTGCTGCTCCCCGGCGCCCTGGCCCGGCTCGCCGAGGCGCACAGAGCGGCGCCCACCAGTATTTTGGCTGGAGGGCTTGTGCTGGTAGGCGAGGATAGCAAGATTGTCCGCGAGGTGCGCGCGCAAGGCATCACCCTGCGCAATATGGTTCAGATCTGGCAAGAGCAGACGATGCACTGGGGACAGCCGGCGACCTATGTCCCCCGCCACCTGCTTGAGCGCGTTGGCATGCTCGACGAGCGGCTCCGCTACGTCTTCGACAGGGACTGGCTCTGTCGCCTGTTGACCGTAGCGCCTGTCGCCTACATACCGACGGCTCTTGCGCGGTTCCGGGTCCACCAGAGCTCAAAGACCGTCGCCGAGGGCAAACGCTGGCTGCCCGAGCAGATTGCCGTCACCGAGCGCTACATGGGGCATATCGATGGATTCGACCAGAGAGGTGCCCGAGCCGAGCTAGAGATGAGTGCTGCCCTGGCCGATCTTAGTGTCAGCCGCCGCATGAACAGGTTTGCAGCGATCGGTCATATCGCCGCCGCCGCGGTGCAACGGCCGCGAGTAGTGCTACGGCCCCGAAACCTCGCGCTCTGCTTTTCCTTGGTGACGCCACGGCGCGTACTCCAGCTTGCCCGGCGCTACTACAGGGCCGACCTCGGTGGATGGTAGGCTATGGTTGTGTCACAGTTCAGCGTCCTCATCCCCACCAGGGACCGCCGCGACGACCTGCGCGCGTGCCTGCGCTCGCTCGCGGGCCAGACGTGGCTGCCGGCTGAAGTGGTGATCGTCGACTCCACGCCCCGGCCGCGCGGCGACGAGGCCGAGGTCTACCAGGCGTGCGCGGGGCCAGTCCCCGTGCGCTACGTCCACGTCGCCAGGGCCGGCTCGGCGTGGCAGCGCAACCAGGGCCTCGGGCTGATCTGTCCGGCGAGCGAGTACCTTGTCCTGCTCGACGACGACGTGGTGCTGGAGCCTGACTACTGCGCCCAGCTGGTGCGCGCCCTGGACAGGCGGCCCGATGTCGTCGGCGCGGTGGGCACGATCACCAACTGGCAGGGCTACCCCGACCACTGGGCGGTCCAGGCTGCGCTGCGCCTGTTTATGATGGACGGTCAGCCCGGCGCCGTTCTGCCGTCGGGACAGATCGGCCACCTGGGCGAGAACCTGTGGGGCGAGCCGTTCGCGATCCAGTGGCTCTATGGCGGCAACACCATCGTGCGGCGCTCCGCCGCGGCCGACCTGCGCTTCGACCCGACCTTCGAGCGCTTCGGCGGCTACGCCTTCAACGAGGACCTCGACTTCTCGTACGCCCTGGGCCGGCGCGGCGCGCTGCTCTGCGTCCCCGCGGCGCGCCTGGTCCACAAGATCTCGCCCGCGGGGCGCCCGACCGACGACTACCGCTTCGGCATCGCGCAGGTGGCGAACCGCGGGCTGTTCGTGCGCAAGCACCTGCCGGGGCCCCTCCACTTCGCCTGCTACCTCTGGTCCATGCTGGGGACGATGCTGATCAACGGGGCGATGATCGCCGCGGGGCGCAGCCACACGCGCCTCCTCGGCAACCTGATCGGCCTCGCCCTCGTGCTGAGCGGGCAGGTCCGCCCCGCCCCTGAGAGGGGGCCGTAGCGATGCGCTTCGCCTTCCTCGCCCGCCTGCTCGGCCCCGCCTACGAGGGCTACGGCGTGCAGACGCTGCTGCTGGGCCTGCTGCGCGGCATCGCCGAGCTGGAGCCCGGCCACGAGCTGGTGCTGATCGTGGACCCGGCCCAGGCGCTGCCGCCAGAGCTGCGGGGCGCCTTCCGCGCCGCACCCCTGGCGCCCCCGCCCAGCGGTGCCGCCGCGCGCCTCTGGTGGGACCACCTGGCCGTGGGCATGCTCTGCCGGCAGCTCGGGGCCGACGCCCTGTACTGCCCGGCCCACGTGCGCCCGCTCTACGCGCCCTGCCCGACGGTGGTGTCGGTGCCCGACATGATGTACCACCGCTTCCCCGAGCAGTGGGCCTGGAGCGACCAGGCCTACTTCCGCCTGGCCGTCTCGGGGCTGACCCGCCGGGCGACGGCGATCGCCGCCCTGTCCGAGGCGACACGGCGCGACCTGCTGGCCATGGTCGGCGCGCCCGCCGAGCGGGTCGCCGTGGTCTACCCTGGCGTCCCGGCGGGCTTCCGCCCGGTTGACCCCGCCGCGGCCCTGGCCCGCCTCGGCGTCGAGCGGCCCTACGTCCTGTGCGTGAGCAGCGATCACCCGCGCAAGAACCTGGGGGGCATGATCGCCGCCTTCGAGCAGGTGGCGGCGGAGGTTCCCCATGAGCTGGTGCTTGCGGGTCCGGCGGTCTGGGCGAGCGAGCAGGTGCGGGCGCGGGTGGAGAGCAGCCCGTTCGCGGGCCGCATCAGGCGGCTGGGCGTGGTGCCCGAGGCCGACCTGGTGGCCCTCTACAGCGGGGCCGACCTGTTCGCCCTGCCCTCGCTCTACGAGGGCTTCGGCTTCCCGGTCCTCGAGGCCATGGCCTGCGGCTGCCCGACGATCACGAGCGCCGTCAGCTCGCTGCCCGAGGTGGCCGGCGCGGCGGCCATCCTCACCCCGCCCGGCGACACCGACGCCCTGGCGGACGCCCTGCGGCGGGCCCTCGGCGACGCCGCCCTGCGCGCCGACATGGGCCGACGCGGCCTCGCCCAGGCCCGGCGCTTCAGCTGGCGCGCCGCCGCCGAGCAGACCCTCGCCCTGCTGGAGCGGGCCGCCCGCGAGCGCGCCGCCCCGCCCCGTGGAGGAGATCAATGAGCCCCCTGCTGAGTGACTACCCCCGCTACGCCTGGCAGCTGCTCGCCGGCAGGCGCGCCGCCATGGAGGCCGAGCTGGTCGAGCGGCGGG